>CAZMEH010000001.1:0-6462 GCA_964564885.1 uncultured Saprospiraceae bacterium
AGCGGTTTCCAAAGCTGGAATAATGCCTTCCGTCCTAGCCAGAAAATAAGCCGCTTTTATAGCTTCGTCATCAGTAATACTGACCGCTTCCGCTCTTCCTGTATCAATCAAATGAGCGTGCAAAGGACCAATTCCAGGATAATCCAAACCAGCAGAAATAGAATATGGTTCAACGATTTGACCATCATCAGTTTGCATCAAAAGCGTTCGGCTTCCGTGAATAATTCCCTTTGTACCGAGTACGCTAGTCGCTGCCGACTCGCCAGAATGAATACCCAAACCTGCGGCTTCTACTGAAATCAAGCGCACACTTTTTTCATCCATATAATGATAATATGCACCTGCGGCGTTACTTCCTCCGCCAACGCAAGCAATAATCACATCAGGGTTTTCAGAACCTGTTTGCTCTTTTAATTGCCATTTCATCTCCTCACTAATCACGGATTGAAAGCGAGCCACCATATCTGGATAAGGGTGTGGCCCAACGACCGAACCGATAATATAATGCGTATCAGTCGGATTATTAATCCAATCTCGAATCGCTTCGTTTGTTGCGTCTTTTAGCGTTTTACTTCCGCTCATTGCCGGAATAACTTTTGCGCCAAGCATTTTCATACGAGAGACATTCGGTGCTTGTCGAGCAATATCAACTTCGCCCATATAGACAATGCACTCAACGCCCATCAATGCGCAAACCGTAGCCGTTGCAACGCCGTGTTGTCCTGCGCCTGTTTCTGCTATGATGCGTTTTTTACCGAGTCGCTGCGCCAATATAATTTGACCAATCGTATTATTAATCTTGTGCGCACCCGTGTGATTGAGGTCTTCCCGCTTCAAGAAAATATTCGTGCCGTAATGCTTAGATAAGCGTTTTGCAAGGTATAATGGCGATGGGCGACCAACGTAATTCTTTAATAAATCACGAAATTGCTTTTGAAAATCAGCATCATACATAATGTCTAAATAGACTTTTTGCAAATGTTCTACATTGCCGTGCAGCATTTCGGGAATGAATGCACCGCCAAATTCTCCGTAATATCCTTTTGTGTCAACTGCGTATGCCATGGATAAATATTTTTAGTTTTTCGATGTCCTTTAATGCAGGACTAATTTCAAATTTGCTGTTTATATCAATTCCAATCAGCTTCGAGTGATGGAAGTTCTTAATAGAATCAATCTGCTCTTCGCCAATTCCGCCACTGAGCAAAAACGGTGTTTGTCCGTTGTATTCTTGTAAAATTTGCCAATCGAACGCCATTCCATTTCCGCCTCTTTGTTTTCCTTTGGTATCAAAAAGAAACAAATCGACAAGGTTTTCGTAAGGCTTAACTTTGTCAAAATCAAATGTTTCACCAACGGAAAACACTTTAATTATTTCGCCAGAAAACTGTTCTTTTAATGTTCTACAAAATGCTGGACTTTCATCGCCATGCAATTGTAACTTGGTCAATGAAAAATGACGTACTTTTTCTAAAATGACTTCAATTCTTTCATTGACAAATACGCCAACTCTTGGTGTTGAAACCACTAAATCAACGTTTTCCTCCACGTTTCGAGCAGATTTTTTAAAAAATATCATGCCCATCCAATCCACATCTAAGGTTTGCAAAGCGTCAATATTTTCGGCTTCTCGCATTCCGCAGACTTTTATAATTAGTTTTTTCATTGTTAAACTGTTTGATTGTTTCGCTTCTGCGTCGCTGATTGTTAAATTGCTTAATTGTTGCAAGCGTTTGTGCGCTAGTATTTGTAACAATCAGCGACGTAAGAGCAAAACAATTTAGCAATCAGTGACGTAGGAACGAAGCAATAAATTCCTCACACGCCAAAGCGGGATCTTTAGTTTTCATAAATGCTTCACCAATCAAGAAACCTTGAAAACCAACGGCTTTCAATTCCGCAATTGTTTCTGGTTTACTAAGTCCGCTTTCAGAAATTTTGATAAAATCATTTGGAATAATATCAAACAATCGAACGGAAGTTTGTGTGCTCACTTCGAAATTTGTCAAATCACGATTATTAACACCGACGATGTCAATGTGTTGCGTGAGTTTGGTCAATTCTTTTTCAGAATGCACTTCCATTAAAACCTCCAAACCAAGCGATTTTGCAAAAGCAGATAATTCTGCCACTCGTGACTTTGATAAACATTCTGCAATCAACAAAATCACATCTGCTCCAATAGATTTGGCTTCTAGTATTTGATATTCATCAATGATAAAATCCTTTCTAAGAATCGGAATTTCATTGAAGTTTCTCGCATTTGTCAAATCTTCACTTTGACCTTTAAAAAATTTTTGGTCAGTCAAAATAGACAAGCCCGAAACGCCTGCTTTCACATAACCTGTTGTCACATTCAAAATAGTTGAATGCTTATTTATATCGCCTTTCGATGGAGAATATCTTTTGAATTCTGCGATAATTCCAGACTTATCTGGTCGCAATAGAAATTCCTTCATCGAATAACATTCATTTTCAAAATAAATGCTTTGTTCTAATATTTTGGTTGAAGTCGAACTTTTGCGTTCACTCACTTCAATCTTTTTATAGGCTACTATTTTATCTAAGATGTTCATTTTTATTTGTGATTGTTGACCTCTCTTAATCCCTCGAAAGGAGGGAAATACATTAAATTCTCCTCCTTTGGAGGAGTTAGAAGAGGTTAAAAATTAATCAACGCTTTAAATTGCTTCAATGACTTTCCATTTTCAATCGCTTCCGTCGCTTCTGCAACACAATCTATCAATGACTTTTCTGGGCAAATACAATGAATCGCTAAACCAGAATTGACTGAAACAGCATCTTTTTGTGGATTAGTTGCATTATTTTCTAAAACGTTGACGAATATTTTTGCAGCTTCTGCAACCGTATCGCCACCGAAAAGACTTTCTTGTGTTAGTTTCTTTTTACCAAACTGACTTGGCGAAAGGATTTTTTCCCAATGATTGGTTTTTATTTTTACATTTCCAGTCAATGAAATCTCATCGTAACCATCTAGAGCGTGAACAATGGCATATTGCTTTTCTGTTTGTTGAAAAACATATTGATATAATCTTGCCAGTTCCAAATTGAAAACGCCGACCATTTGATACTTCGGAAAACTTGGATTGACTATTGGTCCAAGCATATTGAAGAACGTTTTTATCCCTAATTGTCTACGAATAGGAGCAACTGCTTTCATCGCTGGATGAAATAACGGAGCATGTAAAAAGCAAAGATTCGTTTTGTCCAATTGCTTTTTTAAAATGTCATTATCATTGGTGAATTTATAACCTAATGCTTCTAAAACATTGGAAGAACCACTTTTGGAAGAAACGCCATAATTACCATGTTTTGCCACTTTGTAACCTGCGCCAGCGACAACAAATGAAGAAATAGTAGAAATATTGAAGGTGTTTTTTCCATCACCACCTGTTCCGCAAAGGTCAATTGTTTCTACACCTTCCAAGTCTATTTGCAAGCAAAGTTCGAGCAGGGCATCCCGAAAACCATTCAATTCATCTACCGAAATCGCACGCATTAAATACACCGTAATGAAGGCGGAAATCTCAGATTCGTTATATTTATTATTTGAAATATTGGTTAAAACCTCTTTTGCTTCCGTTCTCGTCAAGTGCTTATGTTCAAATAATCTTGTTAATATTTTTTTCATCTTAAAGGAATTGCTATAATTGTTGCGCTCCTACGTCGCTGATTGTTAAATTGTTAAAACTCCGTGTCTCTGTATCTCCGTGCCTGCCTTTGTCGGCAGACAGGTTCAAGACTACACCACATTAGCAGCTAACTTTTCACTATGTTTCAAAAAATTAAATAAAATACGTCTGCCTTCTTCTGTCAAGATAGACTCTGGATGAAATTGTAAACCTTTGACATTATAGCTTTTATGGCTAATCGACATGATTTCCTTATCCGCATCTTCTGATGTAATCACAAAATCATTTGTCAAAGTATCGGACTTGATAACCCAAGAGTGATAGCGACCAACTTCAACGGTTTTATCAATATTTTCAAAAATACTATCCTTTGGTTCGGTCAAATAAATCTCTGTTTTAACGCCGTGATATACTTTTGGTAAGTTGTAAAGCGATGCGCCAAAAGCTTCTGCTATTGCTTGATGACCGAGACAGATTCCTAAAATATTTTTCTCCGCAGCATATTTTTTGATTAAATCAATCATTATACCTGCGTCTTTTGGTAAGCCTGGCCCAGGTGAAAGAATGATGGTATCGTATTCTGCGACTTGCTCTAATGAAATGGCATCATTTCTAAATATATCAATTTCTTCATCTAGAATTTCTTCAATGTATTGAACTAGATTATATGTAAATGAGTCGTAATTATCTAAAACTAAAATTTTCATTTTTATATATTGTCGACTAACAGTTCTTGAAATATTGGTACTGTTAATTCGTGATTTTTTCAAAAAACTAAAACACTGATTCTTAGTCGTAGGACGAACTAACAACTGATTTTACAACTTCTCCGCTTTAATTAATGCTTGTTTCAGTGCCCTGAGCTTGTTGTTGACTTCTTGCAATTCATTTTCTTCATCGCTGGAAACCACAATTCCTGCGCCTGATTGAGAAAATAACGTATTGTCTTTGCTCAGAAATGAACGAATTACAATGGCTTGATTAATATTTCCATTGAAATCAATAAAACCAATCGAACCGCCATAGTAGCCTCGTAATTGATTTTCGTATTTATGAATCAATTCTAAGGCTTTGTATTTTGGTGCGCCAGAAAGCGTACCAGCAGGAAAAGTATCACCAAAAACTTGAATACTACTGGTGTTTTTATTCAAATCGCCTTCGACTTTGGAAACCAAATGAATGACGTGACTAAAGAATTGAACTTCTTTGAGTTCCTTAATACGAACGTTTTTGGTGTGACGACCTAAGTCATTTCTAGCCAAATCTACTAGCATCACGTGTTCCGCATTCTCCTTTGGATCTTCTAGTAATTCTTTTGCATTCTTTGCATCTTCGATGTCGTTGCCTGTTCTTTTGTAAGTTCCTGCAATCGGGTTGACACTCGCTACACCGTCGGTGACCACTAATTGTGCTTCTGGTGAAGAACCAAAAATCTTGTAGCTTCCGTAGTCGAAATAAAATAAATAAGGCGATGGATTAATAGAACGGAGGATGCGATAAACATTAAATTCGTCGCCTTTGAAAGATTGCGAAAATTGGCGAGAAAGGACAATTTGGAAAACATCGCCTACTTGACAATGGTGTTTTCCTAGTGTAACGTACTTCTTAAACTCTTCATCAGTTAAGTTACTGGCTTCTTCGCCTTCTAAATGGAATTTGTACGTTCCGAAGTTTTGACTTTCAAGAAGTGTTTCTACTTTTTCGGTTTCTGGCTCTTGCCCTTCGCAAAGGTTTTCGATGATAAATAATTCATCTTTAAAGTGATTGACAGCGATTAAGAAACGATATAATTGATAATTAATATCTGGGATCTCGTGTACTCGCTTCTCTAAATCGTATTCTAAAGTATCAAAATATTGAACTGCTTCAAATGAAGTATGACCTAGAAACCCATTGACAATCGGAGCTTCACCTTCCTGCTCTATTTCAAAGCTTTTGATAAAAGCGTCTAATTCACCAACGACTGATTGAGGATTTAAAATCGTTTCTGTTTCAGTTGTACCGTTTGTAAAAGCTCTTGTAATCTCGCCTTGCTGCACTTTAAAGCCTGCAATTGGCTCTAACCCTATTATGGAAAAACAATTTTCTCGACTTCTAAAATCATTACTTTCCAATAGAACAGGATTATTAAAATGGTCTCGCACTTTGAGGTAAATACTCACTGGAGTGACTGTATCTGCTAAGAGATGAGTGACTTTAGTCTTAATTTTATTTTTTGTTGCTGTTAACATTATTTTGATTTACAGTTTTATATTGACGATTTACGAATGCAAGTATTTTGACCTTTCAAAAAAATAAAAAAGCGGCTTGTCGAGTAATCGACAAGCCGCTTTTTGTAAAATGATAAATACAAAAATAGGTTACTTGCTATTACTCAATTTGAGAATAGAAGAATGCCACCAACTTGTATTTGTATAATTAAAAGTCATTTTATTAAAATTTACTTATATCTGTTTTCTTAATTGCTAGTGCAAAGTAATTACTATTTTATCAATAAGTCAAGTCTTTTGTAAATATTTTTTTAATTATTTAATGTTTTTATTAAAAATAACTAAATAAAAAGCACTTTATGTATTCATATTTATATCTTTAAAATGTATTTAAATACAAGCTATTCAAGGGTTTGATAATTTTTTTTCATAAAAAGCAAATGAACTAAATTTTATTGGTTCTTTGAAAATTATTGTGGAAAAGTAATTTTCAAAGAAAATTAATAGTAAAACGCCTTGCCCACGAGAAATCGTGGCAAGCTGTGCGCCGTTAACCGTGTGCCGTTTGCCGTTTCTTGAAACTTCCACAATAATTTTCA
>CAZMEH010000002.1:0-8694 GCA_964564885.1 uncultured Saprospiraceae bacterium
CGGTGTAAATACATTTGGAATGAAATAGGGTCTTAGAATTTCTACCGAAACAGTAACCGAATCCTCTGCGGTACAACCTCGTTCATCTGTTGCAAGAATATTATAAGTAGTCGTTTGAGCAGGTGAAACGGTGATGTCCTGACAATCTGGACAATCCAAAGTATCCGCAGGCGTCCAACTGAAAGTGGTATTGCCAAGAGAATTGACAAATGCTTGAAGATTTGCTTCGTAACCCAATTCAATCATTTGGTCATCTCCAGCTTCTACATAAAAAATCCAAGGTTGGCTAACCGTTGCTTCTTTTGTAAATGCACAACCAAACGCATCACGAACATAAACGGTGTACTCGCCAGCAAAAAGACCACTCAATTGATTGGAAGTTTGATAATTAATTCCATCAATACTATATTCAAAGGGTGGCGTTCCGCCAACTACATTGACGGTTAAAACACCGTTGCTGTCTCCATAGCAGTAAGCGTCAGTTACATCAATTGTTGGAATATCAATCTTAAGCGGTTGATTTATAAAAACACTTGAAGTATCCGTACAGCCTTTCAAATCAGTAACCGTCACTTGGTAGGTGTCAGAAATTAAATTCGTTATTATACTGTCAGTTTGACTGTCATTCCAAAGGAAAGAATAATTTCCATTTCCGCCAGTAGTTAGTGCAAAAGCTTCTCCATCATCGCCATTATAGCAAGTAACATTAATTCCTATAGCATTGACAATAAGCGTTTCAGGTTCTTCTACAAGAATATTAAAAGGGCCGCCTATACAGCCATTTGCATCAATGACAGATAAGGTATAAGTGCCATCACCAAGATTAGATAAACTATTATTTGTGGTGAAACCTGCACTGTTCCAATCGTATTGATAAGGTGCTTGACCATTGCCCATTGTCACCACAATTGAACCGTCTGTATCTCCAAAGCAAGAAGGCGGAAATACGAAATCTGTAATTGTATCTAGCTCAAGTATTAGTTCTTGGACATCAATATTAACAACTGTATCACAGCCAATTGCATCTCGAACAGTCACGGTATAAATACCATTGCTTAGATTACTTGCAAAGTTTTGAGTAGTAAAACCACTTCCAAAATTATAAGTATAATTTGGTGTTGCACCAGAAACAGTTAAATTCATCGAACCATCTGTTCCGCCGCCACAAGTTGGACGAACAACGGTTGATGTTATATTGAATGGCTGCGGTTGATTGATTGGAATATTTAAAACGGTATCACAGCCAATATCATCAGTCATGGTGACAATATATGTTCCTGCGTATAGATTGTTTCCGCTTGTTCCAGTGACGACTTGAGTATTCCATTGATAAGTAAATGGTGCAAAGGTCGTTACACCGGCAATCGTTAAACTTCCTGTATTATCTCCAGGACAAGCGATATTTACAGAGGTAAAACTTGCTGAAATTGGATTTGCTGTTTCGCAACAAGCGTTTACTTGAATGGTTTTTACTTCTGAAACGACACAGCCTAATGAACTTTCGACCGTTAAAACAACGGATTTCAGACCAGTAGTAGAATAAGTGACCGTATGCGGACCTGTTCCACTTCCGACTTGCGGCGTTGCGTCAACACCAAAGTTCCAAACGTAACCATCAGAGCCATTTGGAAAAGAAGAATTATCTGTAAATACAATGCTTTCGCCAATACAAACGATATTACTAGGTTTGTTTGAAACAAAATCTGCTGTTGGTCCAACAAACGTTCCTGTTCCGCCAAAACTCATATTAAAACCGTTTCCAGAAGAAGTATAATTATTAATAACTAATGCGTATTGTTCGCCAGCTACCATATTAAGTGGCGCAAGCCAACTATCTTGACCTTGACCACAACCACCTTGTTCATTAATGTCAGTTGCACCATTTCCTAATCCAGTTGGTCCCATACATGGACTTGGAAAAGTGAAATCTCCTGCTGCCATACAACGTTCAGCGGTTCTATTTCCACAATTTCCATTTGTCAATTTATAAAGAACAAAATCCAAATCATCTGCTTGATTTGTTGGTGAAAGTGTAAATTCTAATGTTCCAGATTGGTCACAAGTCCAGATGTACCAAGATGAATTGGTTTCGACTAATCCACATGGTGAATTGTCCATCTCACTAGAATTGCTTCCTGCGCCAGATATCGATTGAACAGTAAATGGTGATTTATCACAAAGAACAACGCCATCAATACAATCTGATTGAGGATTTGGTGGCGCAAAATAGTTATTGATGCAAATTTCAAAAGTTCCTTGATTTGAACCATCAACTCTGATAAAATAAGTTTGACCGAGCGTTAATGCGCCACCAAACATTTCTACACCATTATTATTTGAGCCAACATCTGTTGCACAATGAAACATCGTTAATGTTCCAGTACAGCTACCACTAAGGAGTCCAATTTGAGGATTTGTTAATGTTCCGCCATTTGAGGCGTTATTTCCGTTGATAGTCACGGTAACGTCTGTGGCTTGCGCTACAAACGAAAACCAAACATCATGATTTTGATTAGAAAAACAACCTGTTGGCCCTTGACCAGAAGCAGTCATGCCGACATTTGTGTGTGTATTTGCGCCAGAACAGGTTCCGTCTAAAACAGTTAAAGGAATAGCAGTTGCACAATCATTTTGCCCAAAAGCATTGAAAGTTAATATCAGTAATCCAATAATGGATAGATAACATATTCGTGTGGTCATTTTTTTTAAAAATTTAGATAGTGTGTAGTGCGAATTTACGATTTTAGCCTGCCTGACGGCAGAAAGGATTTACGATTTTAGATTGTGTTTTTTATCATACTACTGTACCTTTTTTTAGAACAGAGAAAAGCGTTTTTTATATTTTTCATCATCGATAATCAATAAATTAAGTCTTCTAGTTCTTGTCTCTGTTCTCTTTTCTCTATTCTAAAATGTATCGTAGTCTAGTTTTTTAGTTTTTTTGCCAAAAAGATCCATTCGCCTACTTTAATGTTTTAAATATCGCCTACTTTAATGTTTTAAATATTTTTAACGTGATTTTAATAAAAAACAAAGTTAAAAGTAATTCTAGTTAAATGTTATTATTTAAAACGCAATAGATACGACTTTATAGTGTAAACGTATGAACATTATAAAAATATAAGAGTAATTTGTAATTTATTATAAAAAATTATCGATAAAAATATTGAAGAAATTAATCTCGGCTTATCTTTGCAGTTATGAAAAGACATATTCCCAATATTATTACGCTTATAAATCTGTTTTGTGGTTGTTTAGCGATCGTTTTTATGTTCGAAGGCAACTACTTTGCCATGCTGATTGCAGTAATTGTTGCTGAAATTGCTGATTTGCTGGATGGCTCAGCGGCGAGAGCCTTAAATAGTCCATCTGAAATTGGCGGAGATTTAGATTCCCTGGCTGATATGGTGACCTTTGGTGTGTTGCCCGGCATCGCTATGTTTCAAATGCTTGAAATGGCAGACGTTGCTCGTCCTTTTTCTTATCTCGGTTTTGTGGTGACAGCATTTTGTTGTTTACGTTTGGCTATTTACAATAATGATACTCGTGAAGGTGATAACTTTTATGGTTTGCCCGTTCCATCAACAGCGGCTTTTATCCTAGGTTTGATATTGATTGTAGATACAGAAGTATTTGGTTTGCAAACTTTTATTTTACAGCCAATATTTTTATTTGCCGTTATTGCCTTGTTTTCTTGGCTAATGTTAACGAATTATGCGATGTTCAATTTGAAGTTTTCTTCGTCTAGTTGGAAAGGTAATGAGATTAGATACTTGTTTATTATCATTGGTTTGGTGATGATTTTTGTTTTGAAATGGGCTGTATTTTCGTTCATTATTGCTTCTTACTTGTTGTTATCGCTAATTTTCTTTGAACCGAAAAAGAAGAAAAAATAAAACAAATTAACTTATGAAAGTTATTATTCAAACGCCAACGCCTAACCTAAAGGTTAGTATTGAGTTTTATCAGAAATTAAATTTTAAAATGATTTCTGATGAGCCTTTTCTAATGTCTGATGGCAAAGCTATTATAGAGATTAATAAAGAAAATACAGCTAGGGTAGGAGTGAAGCTGTATCAAGCGGATTGGAGTAAGGAAGTGGAAGAGTTAAGCTCACTCACGAAAGTCATTGAAATTGAAAATGGTTATTTGTTTAGTGACACAAGTGGCGTTTGCATTCATTTATTAAATGAAAAAGTATTGCCGAATATTGATATTTCAAATGTCGAAGCGTCAACATTGGGTAACTACATGGGCGTAAGTATCGAAACAATCGATATGGCGAAATCTATTCAAATACTAGAAATTCTAGGTTTTAAAACGGTTATGGGCGGTTTGGAATTAGATTGGATTGTTTTGATGAATGGTGGTTTTGGAATTAGTTTCATGAAAGGATTGAGTTGTCCACATTTATTTTTAAATCCATCATTGACTTATTTTAATGGAAAGAATAATCTTGGAATTATTGAAAAAATTAGACAGGCAAATATTCCAATTGTTGAAGAAATTACGGTTTTTAATAAAGAAGGAATAGTAGATAATGTAATCCTGAGAGATATGGGCGGATTAGGATTTTTTGTGTTTAGCGATTAAATAAAACAAAATCCTTCCAAAATATTAGGGTCGTATTCCCGATTACTATCGGAAGTACGACCCTAAATCTTAATCTTATTTTAATCATAAAAATTAAAACTACTCCGCAGCACCTTCCGCAGCTAGCTCTGCTTGATTGATTTTCTGAATTTCTTTGTCGATGTAGTATAAACTCATTGAGCCGTTACCAATTAACTTGATTTTATCTAAAATTCCTCTAATCAAAGCTTCTTCTTCACGTTGTTCTGCAACGTACCATTCAAGGAAATTTTTAGTTGTGTAATCATTTTCATCAAGAGAAAGTGTAACTAGGTCATTGACAGAGCTAGTTACTTTTTGCTCTTGTACAAGCACTAACTTGAACACTTCCTGAATAGAATCAAACGTATGAGGAACTTGTTCAACAGCAGGCGTTTTAGCAAAGCCATCTACCTCACTCAAGTAATTAAATATTTTAAGCATATGAAAACGCTCTTCATCAGACTGTCTTCTAAAAAACTCATTACAACCTTCTAATCCTTCTTTATCGCACCAAGAAGCAATAGATAAATAAACAAATGATGAATGCCCTTCCATCGCAATTTGCTCATTCAATGCTTTTTCCATTTTTTCTGAAATCATATAGTTTAAGTATTTTGTATGTCCTTAATTAATTATACAAATGTAACCATATATATTGCATAGTGTTTTCTAAATCACCAGAAAATAGATGGATTATAGGTAAAATATAATCAGTCTAATTAAAGATTACAATTTTAGCATATAAATGATTATTCACAAAATATCCACAAAACTTACAGCAATAATTTAAAAGGCTTCTAGGAAGCCATAAGGCAAACCCTGTTAATCCTGTTAATCTTGTCTATCATATTTCAGGCTCTAAAGCGGTTTTTTTATCAATAAGTTTATTTCAGTTTCATATAATTACATATCTTTATAGGAATAAGTTTTAAAGAACTTTCAAATTTAAAAATACTAGAAACTAATCAGATATGGCTAAATTTAATCTTAAAATCAACGGTAATCAACAGGACGTAGAAGTTGATGCTGACACGCCCATCCTTTGGGTTTTACGAGATACGCTTGAATTAGTTGGTACAAAATACGGCTGCGGACTGGCGCAATGCGGTGCTTGTACTATTCATTTGGATGGTGTTGCAGTTCGTTCTTGTTCGGTACAAGTAGTGCAAGCAGAAGGTAAGTCGATTACAACAATCGAAGGTTTATCCAAAGACGGTTCTCATCCCTTACAGAAGGCATGGAAAGAACACGATGTTCCTCAATGTGGCTATTGTCAAGCTGGTCAAATCATGAATGCGGCTGCTTTTCTTAGCAAAAACATCAATCCAACAGATGACGAAATTGACCAACAAATGAGTGGTAATATTTGTCGTTGTGCTACTTATAATAACATCAAAGCGGCTATCAAAACTGCTGCAAAAAACATGTAATGTACCGTCGACTTTAGTCGACTAGGTGCTACAAATAATTAGCAAAATATCTTGTCGACTAATCCTGATATTTATCGGGACGACGATACGAGAAAATTCAAAGAGAATGAAAGTAAAAACTCAATATAATAGAAGGTCATTTCTTAAAGTGTCAACTGCGACAGGTGGTGGAATGCTCTTAGGTTTCAGTTGGTTGGCCTCTTGCAGTCCAACGGCTGAACAGATGAAAAGCATGCCGAGCGAATGGTTCGATATCAATGCTTACCTTAAAATAGGTGATAATGGCTTGGTGACTATTTTTTCGCCAAATCCAGAAATTGGTCAAAATGTCAAAACTTCTATGCCAATGATTGTGGCGGAAGAGTTGGATGTGGATTGGAAAGATGTAATCGTTGAGCAGGCAGGTTTGAATACAAAATGGTTCTCTGGTCAAGTGGCAGGAGGAAGTAATTCTATTCGCCTTTCTTGGGACAGTTTACGAATGGCTGGCGCATCGGCAAAGCAAATGCTTGTGGCTGCTGCTGCGGCTCAATGGAAAGTGAAAGCAGCGGAATGCACGGTTGCTGATGGTATTATTCAAAATGCAAATGGTGATAAACTGACTTTTGGTGAAGTAGCAAGTGCTGCGGCTCAATTGCCTGTTCCGACAACGATTGTTTTGAAAGAAGCCAAAGATTACAAAATCATTGGCAAAGGAAAGGGAAACGTTGATATTGATGATATTATAACAGGTAAACCGCTTTTCGGAATTGATACGAAGCGTGCGGGTATGAAATATGCAACGGTTGTTCGTCCACCGTTTTATGCTAAAAAAGTAAAGTCATTTGATGACGCTGCTGCTAGAAAAGTAAATGGTGTAACAGATGTTTTCAAATTTACAGTACCTTCAAAAGAAGGATTTGAATTTGAAAAAGTGGCAATTATTGCTACTTCTACCTGGGCAGCTATTAAAGGACAACGTGCGCTTACGATTGAATGGGAAAATGATTCGAAGCCAGAAACGTCGGAAGACCATGAAGCAGCATTAGGTGCATTATTAAATAAGCCAAAGGGAAATAATAGACGTTCTGACGGAGATGTAAAAAAAGCATTTGCAGAAGCGGACGAAGTATTTGAAAAAACGTATCACTCGCCATATTTGCCACATAACTGTATGGAGCCGATGAACTTCTTTGCTCATGTGCAAGGCGATAAAGTGGAAGCAACTGGACCCATTCAAACGCCAGAATGGACTAGGAATAGAGTGATTGATATGCTGGAACTTGCACCAAAGATGGATTGGCAAGCAGATGAAGCAACTGTTGCCGCAACTCAAGCTAAACGTAAAGTAGCAGAAAAGAATGTAGCAATCGGAATGACAAGAATGGGCGGTGGCTTCGGTCGTCGTTTATACGGAGATTTTACGTTGGAAGCGGTCCAAGTTTCTAAAATCAGTAAATCACCGATTCAGTTAATTTGGACTCGGGAGAACGATATGGAAGCGGGAACTTATCGTCCTTCTATCAGGTATCGTATCAAAGCATCTATCAAGGATAACAAAATCACTGGTTATCAATTGACGGAAGCTTGTATGAGTGCGAACATGTACGGAAGATTGCCGAATAATTTTCCAGCAGGAGCGATTAGTAACTACGAAGTGGTTAATCATCAGCAAAAATCAAATATTACCGTCGGTGCATGGCGTGCGCCTTATACCAATTTTTTGGCTTCGGCAGAACAATCATTTTTTGATGAAATTGCAGAGAAGTTAGAGATTGATGCGGTACAATTGCGTTTGGATATTTTAGCGGATGCCAAAAAATTATATGACCAACATGATGCGATTGATAAAAAGCTCGGTGCGGATAAAAAAGGTATTGAAGCTCAAATAGCCGAATTTCAATATTTGGTTAAGCATCCAAATCAGTCGGAAGAAGATATTGCAAATTGGAAAGGCGAAATTGCGACTCAAGAAGAGCAACTTAAAGCGATTGGTCAACAGATTTCAGAAGCGACAAAAGATTTAGCATCTACAGGAAATTACGAACCAGATAGATTTATAGAAGTCATCAAACTGGCTGCTGAAAAATCTGGATGGGGCAATCCTGCGGAAGGTGAACATTTAGGTTTTAGTGTTTATTTTTCTCATAGTACTTATGTCGCCGAAGTGGCGCATGTCGTTATGGAAAATAATAAACCGAAAATCAAAAAAGTAACTTGTGTGGTTGATTGTGGTTTGGTAGTCAATCCTAAAGCGGCGATTAACTTAGTACAAGGTGGTGTAATTGACGGAATTGGACATGCGATGTATAGCGATTTTCGATTTGAAAACGGTAAACCTTATGCGAATAATTTTGATAAGTATCGTATGATTAGAATGCGAGAAGCACCGCAAGTAGAAGTTCATTTTATAGATAATGGAATCCGACCAACAGGTCTTGGCGAACCAACCCTACCACCTGCTGGCGGCGCAGTTGCAAATGCTATCTATTCTGCTACGAAGAAAAGACTATATAGGCAGCCTTATATTTCAAATAAGAAAATACAAGGATAGAAGCAATTGCATACTACTGTACATTTTGAAAATCAATAAATAAAAACGGTATATAAATTGTACTATTTGTTTGTTTCTGACAGCGAAGCGTTCTAACCTCTGACTTCTAAAATGTAC
>CAZMEH010000003.1:0-2094 GCA_964564885.1 uncultured Saprospiraceae bacterium
ACTAGCTTTTATTTTAGCGACAAGTTCAGGTCTAGGAATAGAAAGTAGTTTTTTTCTAAGGTCATCTAAAGTCATATTAAATCAAATTTTTGTTTCTTATAATCTGTCCATGCTTGGAAGTATGCTTCTTCTTCTTTAGAGTGTTCTTCGTCAACATGGATAACCATTAAGATAGTTTCTTCAAGCACTTCAACCTGTTCAAGCGAATACACTTTTGCTCTCTCCCAAACTGCATTTAGATTAGGAGGATTTTTCATCAAAAGAATAATCTCCTCTTTAATGTTTTTTTCAAAGCCTGCTTTATTCACAGAGTTTACCATTTCATCAATATATGCTCTCTCTCTTTCATTAAAAACACCATCTGCATGAGCAGCGGATAATGCCACAGCTATAGTATCAAGATAGAATTTACCCATGAGCGCATATTGCTTCATCTTTTCCATCTTTTTTAAAGCCTCAGCATAATGTAGTGCATATTCAGCCCTTACTTCATTATCTATCGCTTCTTTTTTATTATCCTCATTTTGGGTTTTAGAAATATTTGCAAAATAACTTGTTAAAGTACCTGCAGCAGCACCACCGCCTCCTGCAATCAATGCTCCAATACCACTCCAATAGGGCCAGCAACAGGTAAAGCAACTATAGCTGCTACTCCAACAGCTGCTCCTCCAATGACTTTCCAGATATCCATATATTTATATTTTATTTGAAATAATAAAACAAAACTACGGATTTAGATTGTTATAGACAATTGGAGAGAGATATTTTTTTGATGATAAAAACTATGATTTTTATCAAAAGTTTATACTTGTTTTAAGATAAAGACTTGAATCTCTCCTCATTCTAATTCACAAAACACTAACTTTGCAGCCTAAAACAAAAAAATCAATACATGTCATCGAACAAACTCGGTTTATCTCCATCTTTAGTACAAGCTCTAAAAGACTTGAAATACGACAAACCTACGCCTATTCAAGCGGCGGCTATTCCTGCGATTTTGGAAGGAAAGGATGTATTAGGTATTGCGCCGACGGGTTCTGGGAAGACGGCAAGTTTTGTTTTGCCTACGCTGATGAAGCTAGAAAGTGATAAAACGATTTTAAGAAATAGGCGAGTGAAAGCTTTGGTGCTTGTGCCGACTCGTGAATTGGCGATGCAAGTCAATGAAGTATTTCAAGAGTTCGGGAAAAGGATGCCGAAAAGCATTAGAACAATGGCCATCTTCGGTGGTGTTTCGATTAATCCGCAGATGATGAACTTGAATAATATTCATGTGCTGATTGCTACGCCTGGGCGATTGTTGGAATTGCTAGAAAAGAAAGCAGTTCAATTATCTGACGTTCGAACCTTGATTTTGGATGAAGCAGATAAAATGCTTAATCGTAGTTTTCAAGAAGAACTAGATAAAATATTGGCTTTATTACCAAAGAAACGCCAAAACTTGTTGTTTTCTGCAACGCTAAGTCCAGCAATTGAGGAAGTCAAACAACTTTTACTAGACGATCCAAAAGTCATACATATTGCGTCCGAAAGTAATCATATTGAGTTGATTAATCAATCTGCTTACGTTGTGACCGATGAGAAAAAAGGGCCTTTGTTGCGTTACTTGATTAAAACAGGTAAATATAAGCAGGTGATGGTTTTTACTTTTAGTACCATCAGAGCGGATAAAATTTCGGCAAAACTTATTAAAAATGGCATACAATCATTGCCTATTCATGGTAAGAAAAGTCAAGGTGCAAGAACGGAAGCGTTAGCCAAATTCAAATCTGGCGCAATTCAAGTGCTGGTTGCTACTGATTTGCTTTCTCGTGGTATTGATATTGAGTTTTTACCTTGTGTGATAAATTACGAGTTGCCTCGTTCACCGAAGGATTATATTCACCGAATCGGACGAACTGGACGTGCAGAAAATGCAGGTGATGCAATTTCTTTGGTTACTCGAGAGGATTTAACGCATTTTAATACGATTCAAAAGAAAATGGGCAAATGGGTAGAATTGACTTATAGCGAAGAAATTAACTTACATGGGTTTTAGGACGGTAGACGATTGACGAACGCTTTCGCCTGCCTGCCAGAGGCACGACAGGCAGG
>CAZMEH010000004.1:0-6161 GCA_964564885.1 uncultured Saprospiraceae bacterium
AATAAGGCTGTACTCAAATGTCGAAAGAGCACCATTACCACCATTCGCAACAGTTACATCTATATCTTCGGTATTATATTTAGCTGCATTAAATATATCAGGATTGGTAGAAGGTTTTGTACCGATTGCCGAAATAGACAAGGTTGGTTTTACAATCTCAAAGAATGCAGAACTATAGTTCTGACTACCATTCCCTCCTGTATATACTACATCTATATCAAAATCAGTATTTGCAGCACCCGTTGCGTTCGCGATTCCTTCACACAATACTTCTACGCCAATAGAAAATTCAATAATACCTCCTGCACCTATATTTGTAAAAGCAAAAGATGGTGCGGTAGTATCAACTTCCGTCACTCCAGTGCCTGTTAAAGTACCAGCAGAATAGTCAAATCCAACAGGAAAGACAAAAGTTAAAGTATCGTTTGTTAATATGCCACTTGATATGTTCGTTAATCTTACGTTAATTGTTCTATCTCCTCCACAGACAGAAAATCTATCAATTCCAGATGTCGGAAAAGTAGTTTCAATAAAGAAATCTTGTCCAAATGAGGTGGCTATAGATAATGTAAAAATAATTGAGTAGAATACTAGTTTTATTAAAATATGCTTCATAGTATAATTTGCATTTACCTTTGTTCTATGGCTATATGTTTTTATATTACAAATAAATACATGTAAGAACCGAGCCAATATTACTCTTTCCACTATTGACAGAGTTTGTTTGGTTTCGTTACTTTTACTTATTTACTTACAATATCATAAGAATAAGACGAGGTAATAAGTGGCTAAAACTAATTTTTTTTTGAAGGTTTTTTCAAAAAAAATGACAGGCTTAATTTACTATATCTCATTTTTTTTAAAAAATTAATTAAAAAATTTGATATTTTATATAAAAAAAATTAAATCGTATATACTGTTTTTTTAAAAAACTTGTTTAAGGATTTATTCTTAATAATACTGACAAATAATTGATTTTCAGCAAATTACCTCACTTTTATACTAGGCACTTTGGCTATAAAAATCAAAGTAAGCTTTGTCTTAAAAGTCAAGTATTTGTCAAGGGATTGACAATGATTTTTTTAACAAGTTCAACATAAAAATGTTGAATCATAAAATTTAGATTTTAAGTCTTTTTCTATCTTTAATTACAAAAAAGGCACAAAAAAAAGATAAGAAAAGAGTAATTTAGTTTTGTGAAATAATTTTGTTTTTTAACATTAATATTACACTACATTTACTTTAAGATGAGAATCTCTAGAAACAAAACATAAACGGTACTAATACCCAAATTGGGAATTAGTACCGTTTATGAAACTGGTACTCCCATCTTTTTATTCAACAGGATATTTAGAAACACCTTCTACCAAAACTTCAAAACCAATAAAACATTACTTAATTAGGAATTTGATTAGGATTTAACAATTCATAAAACTGGTCAAGTTTTGGTAGAATAATGATACGAGTTCGGCGATTGATTGCTCGGTTTTCATAACTATCATTCGCTACAAGTGGCACATATTCTCCACGACCTGCCGCAATCAAACGACTTGGATTTACTTTATATTCATTTTGAAGTACTTTGACTACTTCCGAAGCACGTTGTGTACTCAAGTCCCAATTGTCTTTAATACATGTTTTATTAATAGGAATATTATCGGTATGTCCTTCAACCATTACTTCTAAGCTAGGTCTGTTTTCTATAATCTGAGCAATCTTTCCTAAAATCTCTTTTGCTCTAGGTGTCAAAGTAGAACTTCCACTTGTAAATAACATTTTATCAGAAAGGTTAATAAAAACAACTGTTTTCTCTACCTTAATATCAATATCTTCATCATCAATACCCGCTTTCAATACACTTTTTAAATTCACGGCAAGAGCTAAATTAATAGAATCTGCTTTTGTTCTCGCCGTTTGCAACATCGTTACATACTTATCTTTTCGCTCCAATTGACTAAGCGTTTCTTTAATATTGTCACTGGCCGACTGAGAAAGTACCGTTAAATCTCCAACCTGTTCGTATTGCTTATCACGCTGTTTCTTCATATCCTCTATCTGAGACTTTAAATCTTCAACTTGTTCTTGACGCAATTGTGTTGTCGTTATTGTCTTATCGTATTCACTTTTAAGTTTGGCATTTTTAGCATTACATTTATTCAATTTATCTTCATAATTTTTAACGCTATTTTCATAATTCCTAAGCGTAACCTCATATCGAGCCAGGTCTTTATTAGCTATTTCAAGTTCTTTATTTGTAACCTCCAATTGCGTATCTAAAGACATAAACTTTTTCTTACTTACACAAGAAGTTGAAAAAACGACTACGCAAAAAAATAATATATAATGTTTAAATTTCATGAAATGTAGTTTTTGAATTTTTAAATATTATAAAAAATAATTGCTTTTTAATAAAAAAGCAGGACGGTAAAAATCGATGTACATTAACGAGTAGTTACAAAAAAAAATCGGTATAATGACACATACTTACATAAATAGTCTTTATTCACAAGAACTCTTATAGTCAAAAAACAGATTTTTAGATTTAGGCAAGGTAGTTTTGAGCATGCCTGTCGTACCTTGTCAGGCGGTAGTAAACTTAAAAGATAATTTTGCAGGCATATTAATTTTTGTGAATAAAGACTAATACGGTACATTTTTATTTTAAAATACGAAAGCACAAAGGCACAAAGAAAATTAGTACTAAAAAATAATCAGTTAACGCTATGTCTTTGTTTCTCCGTGCCTGCATTTGTCAGCAGACAGGTTCAATTTTTTCATTTTGTACAATAGTATGATAATAGGAACGTGTAAAAAATAAGTTATAACACTTTGGGTAGGTTATAACTTATTCTTTGCACGTTCCATAGTTGCTAAGGTTTTTGAAATATCAAACATCTAGCTAAATCATTTTTTTCTTCCTTAAACCATACCTACCACATCTTCAACTTTTTGTTTTTCGTACATATCAAAGTAAAAACCTTTATTTTTCATTAACTCTTCATGGGTTCCGATCTGAGCAATCTTTCCATCTTCAAGAACAATAATTTTATCAAACTCTAACAGTGAATAAATTCGATGTGTTATAATGATAGCTGTTTTGTCTTTCAATTCATTGTCCAAATAGTTCAAGATACGTTGTTCGGTATCTGTATCTACTGCCGACAAACAATCATCTAACAATAAGATATCAGGTTGTTTAATTAAAGCCCGAGCAATTGAAATACGTTGTTTTTGTCCACCCGAAAGCGTCACGCCACGCTCGCCTACTAATGTATTGAAACCTTCTTTCAGACCTAAAATTTCATTATAAATAGAAGCGTATTTAGTGTAATTTTCAACTTCACCTTGACTCGCTTTCGGTTTTCCGAATCTTACATTTCCAGAAATAGTATCAGAAAACAGAAAGACATCCTGCGGCACGTAGCCTGTATTTTCTCGAATAGCCGCTAAACTATGTTTTTTAATATCCTTATTATCAATCAATATTTCACCACTACTTACATCGTACATTCTAATCAGTAAATCTGCAATTGTCGTTTTACCCGAACCCGTTTTTCCAACAATCGCCATTTTTTGACCTGCTTTCAGTTCAAAGCTAATATTATCAATTGCCTTGATTCCTGTATCAGGGTAAACAAAAGTGACATTTTTGAATTCAATACTACCTTCTAAATCATAAATATCTTTTGTTTCACTGATGATATCAGGTACTTCGTTTAGAAATTCATTAATTCTTTCTTGAGAAGCCGACGCTCTTTGTACGATAGCAGCGACCCAGCCAATTGCCATGACAGGGAAAGTCATCATGCCAACGTAAATAATAAATTCGGCAATATTGCCTGCGGTAATATTGCCTGCTATAGCCTGTAATCCGCCAACATAAATAACAATAAGCGTACTTGCACCTATCAGCAAAAGCATTAATGGATGGAAAAATGCTTCAATTTTAGCCAATCCCATCGCCTTATCTTTATAGGCGTCGCTTTGTTCAGCGAAAAATCGCCCCATTGCGGTCTCTTGTACATACGATTTAACGACTCTAATACCAGAATAAGCCTCTTGAGTTGTTCCACTTAACACAGAAAGTTGACCTTGTATTGCAGTACTTTGCTTATTGATCAGGTTGCTCACAAAATAAATAGAGACTGACAGTATAGGTAAAGGGATAAGGACATACATCGTCATTATAGGGCTTACACTCAACATAGATGAGATGACTAAAACGAATAAGGAGACTAGGTTAATTCCATACATAATCGCAGGTCCTACATACATTCTGATGTGATTAACATCTTCCGATATTCGAGCCATCATATCACCCGTATTGTTTCTTTTGTAAAAAGACTGGGTTAGTTTTTCGTAGTGAGAAAAGATCTCGTTACGCATATCATACTCTATTAACCGTGACATCACAATAATGGTCTGCCGCATAAAGTACATAAAAATACCCATCACTAAAGCCAAGACTAAGACTAAAGCACCAAAGAACAGTAAGATATTCCCTAATATTGAAAATAGCTCAGATTGATTTCCAAAACCTTCGTAAAGCTGATATAGCTCAACATTTTCAACAACTAAATCCAATGCCTCTCTGATAACACGAGGTTGTAATACTCTAAAAAGATTGGAAGCGATTACAAATAGAGTTCCTATTAGCAAGTGCCACTTATATTTTAGAAAAAATTTATTTAAATATTTAAGCTCTTTCATCTTTGATTTTTTGTTACATCGAATTGAACGACAAACCTATAAAAAACATACACAATCTGTTGCTTCTTAAAAAAATATCGTCTACTAAATTAAGCAAACAATATAATTCTGCACAGAAAATTTATCTACCTAACAAATACATTTTTTAATATATTTTACAGTTGCGAAAACCATCATATACAGTTAATTTAATTTGCTATTAATGTTATTTCATTGTTAAAAAGTTGTCTATAGATTCTATACAAATTATAGCTTTTATACTATACGCTAATTTAAATAGCATAGTATAAATTTTATTTTATTTCTAGACTTAATCATTATCTTTGCACCCATTTTAAGGAGCAAGATATAAAGACTACACCAAGCATAACAACATCTCTGTAAATATTTGCAGTAGATTGATGATAAAAGACAAATTATAATTGTACTATCAAATGAAGTACTATCACAACGGTTTGTAAAACTTGACAAAGGTTAAAATAAATAGGATATAGTGCTATAATTTATACAAAGTAGCTATAACTTTATATCGTTTTTATAATATTCTCCTTCATAGTTTTTACAACAAACCAATCAATAGAGAGTTTTATGCTTAGCCGAAGAA
Organism: uncultured Saprospiraceae bacterium; assembly: GCA_964564885.1. Taxonomy (GTDB): domain Bacteria; phylum Bacteroidota; class Bacteroidia; order Chitinophagales; family Saprospiraceae; genus CAKZLL01. The sequence continues at coordinate 5,315 of CAZMEH010000004.1, forward strand.
ATATTCGTATTAAAGTCATGCAGCTTCTGTATTCTATGAATCGAGATAGTGACTTGAGCTACATAAAGGCAGAGATTAATTATGATCGTAAGGTGAAAATCTCTTACGATACCTATTTATATAATCTTTATCTTTTTCAGAAAATTGCCAATTATTCTAAAAAAGACGAGGAGACCAGAAAGTCAAAGCACTTACCTTCTGATGAAGATAGAAACTTCTCTCCGATTTTAGCGACAAATCCATTCATGGATAGCTTAATTAGGCACGAAGGTTTTCATGAACGGTTAAGTCGAGCAAAACTGATGTCTCTGATAGATATGGATATTGTCCGTAAACTCTATCAACAGTTTGCCGAAACGGAGGAGTACAAAAAATATGTCTATAAGGAAGAAGAATATACTGATAGTGATCATCAGACTATTCTTTTAAGTCTTTATCGTTTTTGTACAAAGTCTGAATTCTTTAATGAAAATATTGAAGATATCTTTCCTAACTGGGTAGATGACGACTCTTTGGTCATTGGTGCGACTAAAAAAACAATCAAAGGTTTTCCTGTTACTAATTTATTTTATGAGGATTATGTTCCCGATCATGAAACGGTAGAAAACTTTGGAAAGGATTTGTTGTATAAAATTAATGAACTGGATGAAGAGTTGTTAGAAGTCATCAAGCCTGCGCTTCAAAACTGGGACGTTGATAGGGTTGCTATCCTAGATATGATCATGTTAAAAATGGCTATTTGTGAGTTTTTACATTTTCCTACTATACCAACTAAAGTTACAATCAATGAATATATTGATGTTTCAAAAATGTATAGTACACCAAAAAGTAAAGATTTTATCAATGG
>CAZMEH010000005.1:0-6473 GCA_964564885.1 uncultured Saprospiraceae bacterium
AATAAAATTAGTTTTGTGACTAGTAAAATATCGTGGAAAAACGCTAAATACAAATTTTAGCCCAATTCTAGTTAGGAAGTGAGCAGCCTGCACACTTCCTAACTATTTCATGCTTTTTATAGGAACCAGAATATTTTACTAGTCACAAAACTAATTTTATTTCATTTGCTTTATAAACAAACAATTGTAAATTTGTATAATAAGGAAAATTCATTCTTCCCCTACACACTTCATACAACCTTACTGGAGAAAACCCGTAGAAAACACTGTATTTTAAACCTAAGTAGTATTACAAAATTAATTGACTCCGACATAAAATCTAAAATCGTCAATGCACTTAGACCTGTTATCCGAACAAATTTCACAAAAATGAAAAACATATTATATATACTAACGATATTATTATGTCCGCTTGCCCTATCGGCGCAGTTACCAGAACAAAACTGCATAAGTGCGATTCCTTTATGTCAAAATAGTTATTCTTTTGCCAATTCATTCAACGGAATAGGTGTTGGTTCTAATGAAATCAACGCTAGTAATTCTTGTTTACCGAATGGCGAACAAAATGGCGTTTGGTTTAAATTTACCGTTAAAACCAGTGGAGATTTGGTTTTTTTCATCACACCAAATAGTATTTCAGACGATTACAATTGGTCATTATTTAATTTGACAGACAAAGATTGTTCAGATATTTTTAGTGGAAATTTAGAAACTGCTTGTAATTCTTCGACCGCTTTAAGCAATCTTGCTGGCTCAAATGCACATACGGGAGCAGTTACAGGACATCCATATTATGGTTTTCTTGATCCAGCAGATCCGTTTGAAATGGATATTCCTGTTGTACAAGGCAGTACTTATGCCCTTTATGTTAGTAATGCTTCTAATTCTACCAATGGTTTTTCAATAGATTTTGGATTAAGTACAGCCGTTTTATTTAATTCCGCTACGCCTTCCTTTCTTTTTATTGAACCCGTTAATTGTGGCGATGGTAGCTTGATCGTTCATTTCAACAAACCAATTCTTTGCAATAGCATTCAAGCAACAGATTTTGTCTTAGGCGGAAACACAATTACCAATATTTCTAGTTTAGCGTGTAGTCAAGGATTACCAGATAGTCGTGTTTATAAATTAGATTTAGCTTCGCCAATAACAAATTCAGGAAATGGTTTTGCACTAAATTTAGTCAGTTCTATTGGTGATCCTTGCGGAAATACAACGTCCTCTGATGCTATTAATTTTAATGTATCTTCTGTTGTTGCTGATGCTGGCGACGATTTTATTTTTTGTAAAAGCAATGATATTAGTATTCAAATTGGCGATACTTCGGCTAATTATTCTAATACAAATTTCTCTTGGATCGCTTCTTCTCCTTTGGTTCAAAATGCCATTTCCAATACAAATATTGCTGCACCAACCATCATTTTAAATAACATTCCATCGGATACTGTTCAGTTAATTTTAAATATTACTTCTGGAAGTTGTTCTGACCAAGACACGATTTACTTGTACTTTAGAGATTGTTGTAAAAACTATGATACGCAAATTGCTAGCATTCAAAATATCAACTGTTATGGCGCATCAACAGGACAAGTCACCGCAACTGCCATTGGAAGTGTTTCAGGTTTCAATCCGACTTCCTTTACTTATGCTTGGAGCAATGCCGACCAAGTCGCTTTGACCACAGGTTTAACCGCAAACACAAATTATATAGTTACCGTCACCGATCAATTAGGCTGTTCGGATGTTGCTAACGTTATATTAACACAACCTAATTCGCCAATTACAACCGCAACAACAGGAAGTATTTTGGCTTGTCATGGTGACAATTCAGGCACAATTGAACTCAGCGTAAGTGGCGCAACGCCGCCCTACTCCTATCAATGGAGTAATAATGAAACGACAGAAGACTTAGACAATTTAATGGCAGGAACTTACACCGTGACGATTACAGATGCTAATAATTGTACGATTACAGCAACTGAAAACGTCACGCAACCGCCTACGCCAATGATTATTACAGGTACTGGCTCAACCATCGCTTGTGGCGCAACTACTGGAAGTATTAATATTAGCGTTTCGGGTGGCGGTTCGCCTTATGTTTACGCTTGGAGCAATGGCGCAACTTCTCAAAACATCAGCGGATTGATGCCAGGAACTTATACGGTAATCATTTCAGACCAATACGGCTGTAGTATACCGCAAGATTTCATAGTAAATACGTTGAATAATTTAACCGCAAGTACGACTTCAACCGACGCAGTTTGTACCACAAGTCCAACAGGAACGGCGTCCGTTATGGCTTCGGGCGGACAATCACCCTATACTTATGCTTGGAGTTACAGTAGCCAAACAGCACAAAATTTATCCAACTTACCGACAGGTTTATATACCGTGACCGTTACCGATGCGACCAACTGTCAAGTAATTGCAAGTGCAAATATCGGTCAATTAGCGTCACTTTCTGTGAGTGCGAGTATTCAACCGATTTCGTGTAGCGGAGGTAGTGATGGCGGAATAGATTTAACCGTTTTGAGTAATGACCCAAACAATTCATTTAATTATAATTGGTCAAATAATGCAACTACACAGGATTTGACAAACCTCTCCGCAGGCAGTTATCAAGTGACCGTTTCGGATCAAAATGGTTGTTCTTCTTCTGGTTCATTTAATATGACTTCTCCAACACCTGTTTCTGCAAACACCACGGTTATGAGTATTTCGTGTCATGGTGGAAACGACGGAATCATTACTGCTAATGCTAGTGGCGGTGGTGGTTTTTACATGTATCAATGGGCAAATAACTTAGGAAATAGTGGAACTATTAATAATATAAGCACAGGAAATTATTCGGTCACCATTACAGATTCAAAAGGTTGTACCGCTTCAACGAGTACTTTTGTTGGTGAGCCAAATCCTTTAATCATTACGCTTTCGTCGACTCCTGTCGCTTGTTCAGGAAATGCAACAGGTTCTATCACTACCTCAGCGACTGGCGGCACAGGTTCTTATTCATTCAATTGGGATAATGGTATTGGAAATGTTCAAAATCCAACCAATCTAAGCGCAGGAATTTACAATATAACCGTCACTGACGGAAACGGCTGTATAAAAACCGCTTCTACAACCATCAGTCAGCTTTCTACCGTAAATGTTGCCATTCAAAATGCAATAGATTTGACCTGTAATGGTGCAAATGACGGAAGTATTAGTTTAAGTATTACAAATGGAATTGCGCCATTTTCATACAATTGGACCAATGGAATTGGAAATACTCCAAATCCAACCAACCTTTCAGCAGGAAATTACGCTGTAACCATTACCGATGCAAATGGCTGTACTGCCACAACATCGACGACATTGACGCAGCCAACTCCTTTAATTATAAATCCAATAACTAATCCTACTAGTTGTAACGGCAATAATGATGGCGCAGTCGCTTTGATTATCAACGGAGGAACAGCACCGTTTTCTTACAATTGGTCAAATGGAATTGCAAATACTAACATTGCGAATAATCTTTTAGCCGGAAATTACTCGGTTACAGTTACAGATGTAAACAACTGTTCAGCGGTTACCACTGCCGTAGTGACGCAACCGACTAGCATATCCGCATCATTAGTAAGTACGGATTTAAATTGCTTTGGTAGCAATAACGGTTCGATTTCTACTTCTGTCACTGGCGGAACGGCGCCTTACAATTACACATGGAACAACGGAGTTACAAATATTCCAAATCCCAATAATCTCGCAGCAGGAGTTTATAATTTGATTGTTTCTGATAATAATGGTTGTACATCAACCACAACGACAACGATTTCAGCACCGAGTCAAACCCAGATCACGATGACCGCAACAGACCTTTCTTGTTTTGGTGTAAATGACGGTTCGATTTCTACTTCTGTCACTGGCGGAACGCAGCCGTACAGTTTCACTTGGAATAATGGCGCACCAGCCATTCAAAGCCCTAGCGGATTAAGCGCAAACCTTTACACGGGTGTTATTATTGATGCGAATAATTGTATTTTAACGCAATCCATCATCGTCGCAGAACCTGCCGAAGTCAATCTGATGACTGCTAATATTTCGCCTCCTACTTGTAATAATAGCAATGGAACAATGTCCGTTATCGCTGGCGGCGGTGTTCCTCCTTACAATTATCAATGGTCTAACAATACAGGCATCACCACAAATACAACGGTTGCCAATAATCTCAGCAATGGTATTTATCAAGTTTCTGTTACCGATGAAAATGGCTGTTCGGATGCTATTAATGGAATTAACTTTGCAGCGCATCCAGCATTTTATTTAAACGAAAATATTACACATCCTGTTTGTGTGCCAGATAGCGGTCAAATTCAAATCATCGGTATAGCGAGTTATACTTATCAATGGGATGCGAATGCAGGTTCTAGCACTTCAAACATGGTTAATAATTTACAAGACGGAAATTATACGGTCACTGTTTCTGATGGAACTTGCGATACGGTTTTGAATTTCACTATTAATCCGATCAATTTAGTCGATTATACGAATAATTCTGTTGATGAAAGTTGTGGTCAAGAAAATGGTTCTGTCACTATTAACATCAATTCAGGCGTTGCGCCTTTCAATTTTGATTGGAATATTCAACCTAATCCTGGCAATACAAATACGGTTACCAACTTGGCAGCAGGAGATTATCCCGTTTTGATTACAGATGGAAATGGTTGCCTAGCCAATGATATCATCACCGTTAATGGAACAAATACACTTGATGTACCTTCGAGCGTTCAGCAGCCAACTTGTGTGCAAATGGGAAGTATTATATTGACACCAGTACCAGGAATTTACACTTATAATTGGAATAATTCCTCTATTGGAAATGTTCCAAACCCAACGAACCTGAATGCAGGCAATTATCTAGTTACTGTGACCAATGACAATAATTGTGAAGCCGAATTGATATTTGATTTAGCAACGATAGGAGAATTTCAAATCATTTTAGAAGATATTCAAGATAATGAATGCCCAGACGGAGCGGAAGGACTTATCCTCCTTTCAACAACAAGCGACGCTATTACACTCGATTACGATTGGTCAAACCAAGCAACAACCGAAGACTTAACCAACTTATCTGGTGGAATTTATACGATAAATATCATTGACCCTGCGACAGGATGCGAGGCAGCTGGAACTTATGAAATTTTTGAGCCACAAGATTTCACCGTTGATTTACCAGAAGATATTTCTATTTCGCCAGGCGAAGTCGTTACTCTCACAGCACAAGCTTCTGACGTTTCAGTGATTTATTCATGGGCAGGCGTAAATGGTTTTATTTCTAATAATCCATCTATTTCAGTGAGTCCATCAGAGACCACAATTTATTCATTAACCGTTAGTTTACCCAATTGTCCGCCAAAGGTTTATCAAGTACAAGTATTTGTTACCAATCAAGGGAATGTACTTATTCCAGACGCTTTTTCACCAAACAACGACGGTTTAAATGATGACTTTTTCATTTATACCAAAAATGGAATCAGAATAATTGAGTTTCAAGTTTTCAATAAATGGGGCGAAAAAATGCACGACGATTCTACGCAAGGTTGGAACGGCACTTACCGTAATAGCTTAATGCAAAATGATGCTTATGTTTATGTTGTAAAATTGGAATATACTGATGGAACGGAGGAAATGCTGAAAGGGCAGTTTTTATTGATTCGGTAGAATGATAAAGGGTTTTCTTGTAAGAAATATTTTACAATTTGAATCGTAAAACATCAATATTTATAAGAAAACCCTTATCTATTTCATTATTTTATTCGCTTACCACGAAAGTGATAGAATTTATCATCATCGAATAAGTCTATATAAACAATATCAATAGAATCTCGTGTGGCAGTAGCTATTCCTCCTGGTCTACCACAAGCGTCAGTATCAGTATCTCCTTGTGTAAGAAAAGCCATTTGATTTATGGTGGTTGGTCTATTAGAATTGTCACAGATTAAAACATCACAAACAGTAGGTGGTAAATTATAAATAGTCGGCTGATAAGTATATTGTTGCCAATCTTCTCGCCAGTAAACATTTCCTATTTTAATGGTGAAAGTATCTAAAGGAGCATTCACATAGGCTCCCTGAAACGTTCCAGAGGTAAGGAGATATTTATCTATATTTTGCCAATTAAATACCACCACATATAAATCTCTAGTCAAAGTATCTATACCATCATCATTAGGAAAACAAGCACTAATATCTCCTTCTACTATCAATGTAATAGGCATATTAATACCTTTAGGCATATGAGATCTCGAAAAAGTACGTTCATGAATCTTTTCTGCACCAATTATCCAAGTATATTTTGAAAAACCCTCTGGTGCTTCAAAAATAATATTATCACTAATTGCTGTGTCATCTTCCATTGAAGCTTGTTCCATATCAAATTGCTCTAGCCAATTATCTAAACCGATAATATGCTCATACATTTCAAAAGAAGC
>CAZMEH010000006.1:0-3094 GCA_964564885.1 uncultured Saprospiraceae bacterium
CAATTAATCTTTTAATCCAATATTAGTCTTTAAATAAAAGCTTTAATTTTCAAAGAACCATTTTAATAATTATCGAAAACTAATAATTACACCTAGTCGAATAAATTTGACGGCACAGCTTAGTACAATTTTTTATTAAAAAAAATTCCAAGCACATGGCTTTTAAATGAGTTTGCAAACTTAAAGAATTTATACTTTGTTTCTAAATCAAACTAAAGCAATTCTTTTAATTCCAATACATTATTAATAACATAATTGGGTTCTACATCAGTTTTGTTCTCTTGTCCAAATGAATTCCAACAGGTTTTAATACCAAAATTTCGTCCGCCACGAATATCTGAATTTAAATTATCTCCAATAATTAGGATGTCAGATTTGTCTGGCGGATTTGGAATAGATTGATAAACGTATTCAAAAAACTCAGTTTGTGGCTTCTTGAAGCCAATTTCATCAGAAACGATAATACTATCAAAATAATGCATCATTCCGAATTTCTTTAATCTTGGACGTTGCACTTCTTTTAAACCATTGGTGACAATACTCATTTTGAAATTACCTTTCAAACTATCCAATAGTTCTATTACGCCTTCGTATATTTCACTGGATAGAATGAGATTTTGTAAGAAACCTACACTAAATGCATTTGGGTCGATATTTTTTTCTCCAATCGCTGCAAACAAATCTTCAAAACGTTTAGCTCGTAATCTTTTTGCAGTGATTTTTCCATCTTCAAAATCTTTCCAAACTTGGTGATTTACTTTTTTATATACCTTATATATGTCTTCGTCACATACTCGATTGTTTTCCTCGAAAGTAAGGTACAGTGATTTTTTTGCTGTATTTGTAAAATCCACTAAGGTATTATCAAAATCAAATAGTAGCCATTTAAAATTTTTGTTGTTCATCATTCGTTTTATGGTTCGACTGCTTTAGCTGCCGCAATATTTATAATTCGGTAATTAGAGTAGAGCTATAACATTTAAAATTATATCTATGGGTAATAATAACACATCTTTATATATAAATACTTAACATTATGTTTAGACTTTTGAGCTTACTTTAAGCGTCTAAAGTTTATCAATTAATTGTATTTTTGTACGAAGTTCTTGAATAACTTCGATACTAATTTTTGTAAATAAAGACTATTGCAAAAAAATAAGCTAAAAATGAGTACACAAAATAATAAAAACGCCAAAGGCAAGAAAAACAAAGTAGCAAGTATTTTAAAAAAACTAGGAATAGGTTTTCTAGTAATCATTGTATTACTAGTTGGAACTGCTGTTGCTATTCCGTTTTTCTTCAAAGATAAAATTATAGCGAAGGTAGAAGAAGAAATTAACAAAAATCTCAATGCTAAAGTTAGTTTTGAAGATGTTGGTTTGTCGCTATTCCGTAGTTTTCCAGATTTTAGCTTTAGGCTAGAAGGTTTGGAAGTGATGGGAATTGAAGCATTTGACGGACTTCGTTTACTTGGTGTCAAGAATTTTGATGTCAAATTAGACTTGATGAAAGCTATCAAAGGCGAATATGAAATTGAAGGTATTCACCTTGACGAACCGAATATATATGTAAAAGTCCTCAAAAATGGTCAAGCAAATTATGATATTGCAAAACCATCAACTGATACAACAACCGTTGCAGAAGAAACGCCTGTCGATACTTCTTCTACTGACTTTTTGGTGCAGTTAGAAAGTTACAGCATTAAAAATGGTAATATCACGTATGATGATAATGCAATGGGCGTTTTCACAGATATTAAAAATTTAAACCATAAAGGAAGCGGTGATTTCTCTTCAACGGTTTATGATTTGAACACCAAAACAACTGCGGATGCTTTCACAATTGAAATGGATGGCGTTAAGTATCTTAATAAAGTAAAAACAGATATTGACTTAGATATTAACGTGGACATGGACAAAATGAAGTTCACAATTGCGAATAATTCTATTAAACTAAATGCTTTGCAGCTGATTACGAAAGGTTTTGTTGAAATGCCAGGAAGTGATATTAAAATGGATTTAGCGATGAATACGCCAAAATCTGAATTTAAACATTTGCTTTCTATGATTCCTGCGGCTTATACGGCTGACTTTGATGGTGTGAAAGCCAGCGGAAAAATGGCTTTTGATGCAAAAATAAAAGGAACTTACAATGAAAATTCTCTTCCTTCTTTTAATGCAAATTTATTAGCAGAAAATGCAAATTTCCAATATCCAGATTTACCATCAAGTGTTAATGATATTAATATAAAAATGAATGTCAACAGTCCAAGTTCGGATATGGATAAAATGGTTGTTGATATTAAAAAGTTTGCATTTGACATTGAAGGTAGTAAGGTTGACGCAACTTTATTACTTAAAACGCCCATGTCTGACCCAGATATTAAAGCGGTAATTGACGGAACAATTATCTTGGACAATTTGGCAAGTGCGTTTCCATTAGGTGAGCAAGGCATTCAAGAATTGACAGGAACGATAGTAGCAGATTTGAGAACAGCTACTAAAATGTCAATGGTAACGGATGAGAAATACGAAGAAGTAGATATGGCTGGTAGTTTGAAAATTACTGGTATGAATTATTTGGCAACAGGAATGCCGAAGGTGACGATTCAGGATATGGAAATGACTTTCACGCCTCAAAATGTTCAATTAGCTGCTTTTGATGCAATATTGGGTAAGAGTGATTTGCAAATTTCTGGAACGTTGGACAATTTCTTGACTTACTTTTCTGGAACAAAAACGATGAAAGGTGATTTGGTGGTTCGTTCTAATAAGTTTGATGCAAATGAATGGCTAGAAGATAGCACACCTACGGAGGAAAATACCAATAAACCAACTGCAAATATTGAAGACAATACAACGGCAAGTAGTGATGAAGCGGTATTTGATAAGTTTGATTTCAAGCTAGATGCTGAAATGAAAGACATCACTTATGATATTTATCACATTACAGATAATGTTGGAAAAGGTCATTTTACGCCAAATAAAATGGAATTTGAAGAACTCAGTACACAAATGGGCAAATCAGATTTCCTGATTCAAGGTTCATTAGACAATGTTTTTGGTTACTTGTTTGACGAAGGAACACTTGGCGG
>CAZMEH010000007.1:0-1662 GCA_964564885.1 uncultured Saprospiraceae bacterium
TCGGACGCCTTTGAGGCGTCCGACCCTTAATCTTTTCCGTAGGTATCAAAATCATTATTCTAGTATTAAATTTAAGTAAAATCGTTGGTCAAAACCTATCAATATCTTACCTTTGATTATGTGTTTCTAATTGATTACCAGTGACTTTTGAAGTCTAAAATTAAATTCTGAATAATGAAAAGAATGCCAACTTTTCTATGCATCGCAAGTTATTTTAAAGGAGGAGAATTTCTTGTGCAATGTAAAGCAGCAGGAGCGAAAGTATTTTTGTTGACAGACAGAAAACTAGAAAATGAGGATTGGCCTCGTGAAGCGATTGACGAATGCTTTTATATGGAGTCTGAGGTAATGGGTGAATGGGATATGAAAGCCTTAATCAAAGGTTTAGCATATACTATGCGTTCTAATAAAATAGATAGAATTGTTGCTTTAGACGATTTTGATATTGAAAAAGGAGCAGAATTGAGGGAGCATTTTAGAATCCCAGGAATGGGACAAACTACTTACCGTCATTTTAGGGATAAGTTAGCCATGCGAATGAAAGCGCAAGAATCGGGTATTCCTGTTCCTGCATTTAGTAGCATATTCAATGATGAAGATGTCAACGAATACGCTGATACAATTCCTGCACCTTGGGTTTTAAAACCTCGTTCAGAAGCTTCTGCAACTGGAATCAGAAAAGTACACAGCAAAGATGAGTTATGGAAAATCATTCACGAATTGGGCGATGAACGTGATATGTTTTTAATAGAAAAATTTACGCCAGGTGATGTTTATCATGTAGATGCATTGTCTGTTCAAGGTGAATTGGCTTTTGTTAGAAGTTCAAGATATTTGGATACGCCGATGGAAGTAGCACATGGCGGTGGTATTTTCAGAACAGTAACCGTTGAGTTTGGTTCGCAAGATGAAAAGGATTTGGCTGCTATCAACGATACGCTAATGAAAGCTTTTGGTATGAATTATAGTGCATCGCATTCAGAATTCATTAAATCAAAAGAAAACGGTCAATTCTATTTCTTGGAAACGGCTTCAAGAGTTGGTGGCGCACATATTGCCGAGATGGTCGAAGCTTCTTCTGACATCAGCCTTTGGGGCGAATGGGCAAAAATGGAAGTGGCTTTAGTCACTGGTCAGAAATATGAAATGCCTAAAGCAGAAGATAATTATGCTGGTTTGATTGTCTCTTTGGCTAGACAAAAGCATCCAAATATAGATTCTTTTACAGATGAAGAAATTTGGTGGCGAATGAGGAGCAAAGAATACCACATTGGTTTTATTGTGAAATCAAAGTCTCAATCAAGAGTATTGGAATTGTTGGATAAATACGCTGGAAGGATTGCAAATGAATTTCACGCATCTTTACCAATTAGCGATAAACCTACTTCGTAATCTTACGAACAATTGAACAGCCGAACAATGGAATGACGAAGTGAAATAATGCAATTATTTGCAATTAAAACTTCTACACTAGATTGTTCACGGTGGAAATGGGATATGTCTCTACTCATTGATGCAACAAAGAAAATACATATACCACTAGATAAATGGATTTCACAACCTCATCACAACTGGATATGGTTTTATTCTATGACAGATGGGATCATTTATTGAAAAGGACCTACACAGTGGACTTCATTCATCAGAGGCTAATCAGCAACA
>CAZMEH010000008.1:0-2740 GCA_964564885.1 uncultured Saprospiraceae bacterium
TGAACGAATTGAGGACTTTGTGCGAATCAAAAGGTTTTCCATTCACTGTCGATAGTAGCAAAGCGACAGGTACTGACTTTGATATGGGTGAAGCTGCTGGACACTTTTCATATGTCGAAGATCCAGATGGTACGCTTATCGAATTCGTGGAAGCATTAAAAATACCAATTATGAAAAAAATCGGTTGGTACTTAGATTTGCGTAAACGAAATAGAGCTAAAGCTTTACCAAATTGGATGTTGAAGACTTTAGCTTTTAATCGAATTAAAGAGAAATAAGTTTTTTTGTTCTTAAAAATGCTCGTTGTTACAAAATGTAACAGGGAGCATTTTTTTTAGTTAGTAACTGATGTTCCGCAAAGGATTAGTTGAAGTCAATTTTTCAAAAAACCAAAAACTAAATAAGCTATAACCTTAAAGGAGCATCGCTCCGCTTGTCCCGAAACCTCGGTGGACACGGTTTGTAGCCAAGAATTAAAAAAGCATATTTAGGAGCGTAGCTCCTGTAATATAACCTACAAAGCCATAAGGTGAAAAATATTTTTTATAAAATTATTCTTTTGCGTAACATCAGTTAGTAATGAGTGAGTGAGGGAATCATTCATCTAACTATATGCTTCGACAATAATTTCGCATTAAGACATTTTATAAGTCTATCTACTGCTACTTAAATATTGCCAACTACTTAACGGTTAATTCATAGAAATCAGCAGTTATTTTCTCACGACCAATATTTCCTGTGTTGAAAATTCCATCCAAGCATAATCATAGACATAATGGTAGGTTTTGTTTTGTGAATTTTTATAAATGCCTGTAATGTAGTTAAAATTAAAACCCATTTTATCCAATTCCAATCTAGCTATTTTCATTCTTTGCCGCTTTTCGCCCATTACTGTTTGCAGTAAAATTCTATTGCGATGTAAAATGCTGTCAATTTCCTTGGTAATATCTTTAGTAGTTTTTCTTCTTTGATAATTAAATTGATTTCTACAAAATACAGTACAGAATTTTTTATCAATTCTTCCTTTAAATTCCTTTTTACAATACTGACATTCTAATTGAGCCATATTTTTTATTTGAAGGATTAAAAAACATTTGTAAATGATTAAAAACGTTTGTAATCATTTGTTATTCGATTTTAAATGATTACAAGTATTTTTCAACGACTAATTTAAAATAAAAACCTGATAATCATCTGTTTAATATTTAAAATCGCCTATTTTTAATTAAACATTATACTCATCTTAATTTGTTAAGTAATGATTTCAATCTCTTTAATTCAACATCGCAATCAAAACCGCATTAAAGTAGAAGCTAAATCTACTGGTGAGATTATTAATAAAATTAAGCAAATAGAAGGACGAAAATGGAGTCAAACCTTAGTTTGTTGGCATATTCCCTATAACTCAAAATCTTATAAATCGTTGGTTCAATCTTTTGGTAAAACACAGATTAATATTATTCAAAACAAACCAAAATATATTGATAATCAACCACTTAGAAAATATGTGGTTATAAAAAACATTATACGTCCACGATTTAAAACCTATGTAAAAAAAGATGGTAGTTTACATAAAACAGTTATCGGAATGCAGTTAGTTGTGGACTTGATTGATAATCACTTATTAGTGGCTTATGTACCTTATGACAAAAAAAGTTGGTTAGAAATTATTAGAGAAATAAGTGGTCGGCAATGGAATGTAAAGGAAATATATTGGGAATTACCTTATACAAAGGATAGCATTACACAATTAAAAAGTATCAATGCAGTTCATTTTAACTTTAAAATTTCATCAAATATTCAAGAATCCGTTACGAGGCAAGAAAAAAGTAGAGAAAGCCGAAAAGGCAATTCCATAACAAGTAGAAAGCCTAGTACCGTAGATAAACTTAACACCTTTCAGAAAGCAGCAGTAACCGCTTTAGAGGAAAAGCTAATTTTAGAACGCAAAAGTTGGAGAACTGTTAAGTCTTATAAGGCACATTTAATCGGCTTATGGCGGCATTACCCAGATACAAAACCCTCTCAAATTTCTACGCAACAAATGAATCAATACTTACTTCATAAAATACAGGTGAGTGGTATTAAAGAAAATACACATGGTCAAATTATTAATTCATTAGTCGCTTTTTATAAACGAGTTATCCCTCAAGAAGATAAGTTAAAATTCATGCAACGCCCTAAAAGGGTAAAAGCATTACCCAATGTATTTTCAAAAAAAGAAGTGGAACTGCTTCTAAACAGTGTTAATAATTTAAAACATAAAACCATTTTATTGCTAACCTATTCAGCGGGTTTGCGAAAATGCGAAATAATAAATTTAAGAAAAAAAGATATTTTATTTAGCAGAAAATGTATATTTGTAAAGACATCGAAAGGAAAGAAAGATCGCTTTGTGTTGTTAGCTGATAAAGCAATAGCTTATTTAAAGCCCTACTTATCAACCGTTCAACCTAGATTTTGGCTCTTTGAAGGACAAACAGGTGGTCAGTATAGTGAGACCAGTATTCAAAATATCTTTACTCGTGCTAAAGAGCATGCAGAAGTCAATTCTTATGTTACTTTTCATGGATTACGACATTCATTTGCTACACATTTAGTAGAAGATGGCGTACCGCTTCATGTTGTTAAAGATTTATTAGGTCATAGTTCTATTAAAACTACCGAAATTTACCTTCATATTTCTGACCGATACCGTAAGCAATTAAAGAGTCCCTTAGATGGACTTAATATTTAACAA
>CAZMEH010000009.1:0-4367 GCA_964564885.1 uncultured Saprospiraceae bacterium
TTGAATATTACACATTGTACATTAAAATCAAGTATTACAAGTTCGCATTATAACGTTGCTTTCTGTTGTTGATGAATCGCTTCAATTCATTTTCATTAACGTTAGAACCTATTCCTTGTCGTTCCACTAGTTCTAGTTCTAAAACATGGTTTTCAGCACTTTCATAATCATCCATCCAAGCATAAGCCATTGCTAAGTTATAATGTAACCAACGACCAATTTTGCGATTAACACGAGCCTTCTTATTATTCAAGTCCAAATATTCTAACTCTTCTTCCCAGATTTCGATAGCTTTCTGAAAATCTTTCAACGGATCTTGACCTTTATTCATTAATTGATAAGCACGAACAGCGTAGTTTTTAGCATTTTCCTGATAAGTGTAATCCAGTTTTCTGCTTTTACCCTGACCAACTTTTAGCGTGTAGGTTTTTGTAGGAAAAGCGTAATTACTTTGAAGCGAATTTCTAACAACTTGTAAAAATTCTATTGCTTTTTGATTTTCAATATTAATAAAGAAATCACCCTTACCTTCTTTAAAGCCAGCAATTAATAACTCTTCTGTTAAAAACTCATTGTTCTTCCCAAAATTAGCTTTAATTTCCTCATTCATTGAACTTATCTCTTTTTCTTCAATGACTTCACCTGTTTTTTGATTGTAGATTTCATATTTCATTGGAAAAGTATAAGTGACGTTATATCTAAAGTTGAACTTTCCTTTCTCCTCGCTTTCATCATTTTTAACTTCCGTATCAATGATGTCCAAACCTCTGAAGGTAACTAAAATCATTAAATCTCCATCTTGAGTTACGTGTTGATAACCGTCTAATTTGCGTAGGTAATCTCGTTCTATTTTCGCTTCATCATCAAATAAAATATAGCCGCTTCTAATCATTGTGCTATATGTTTTGATGTCTTCTGGAAGTGGTTTTAATGGTTTTTGCTTATAAGTGATTCTTACATTTTTAGTATCGACACTTTGTGCCAATATTTGATTATTTGTAAAAACAAACGCAAATAGGAAAATTAAAGTAAATTGTAATATTTTCATTAATTATAAAGTTTTGAATGTATATAAATTAAGTCTATTGATAAATTTGAATTCAATATTATGTATTGCAAGTATTTTGTAATCAGATAATTATATAAAACTTGCTATCTAAGTCAGGACAAATATGTAACAATTAATCTATCTTTTTAACAGTAGTAACAGTTAAACTTCTAAACGGAGAACATTAGCGGATTAAAAGATTATTTGACCTATTTTGTAATCTTTCTATCAGATTTTATTAGTTTTAAGTAGAACAGAAAAAGAAGGCGTTTGAATACTTGAGTATTTTTGGCTTGGTACTCCAGATTAGGCGATAAGAGAAAGGTGTTTATTTTAAACCTTTTTCATTTTCAACATTTAACAAAAGCAAGACTAACATATTCCCATTTTCATGATAAGAGCAATATTTATTTTAATACTTACGACAACTATTTTCAATCCGATCAAGGCTCAAAAAGCTTATTATGACAGTTTGTCAACGTCTGTGATGACGATAGAGGAAGATAGTAATAAGCTTAAATTGTTGACAGAGCTAGTTAGAGAATATCAGAAAATTGATACTAAAAAAACGATTGACTATGCTAAGCAAATGTTAGAGTTAGCTTATTTGTACGATGATAATGATAAAGTAATTAAGGCTCAATACGCACTAGGTCAATCTTTTCTAAAGCAGTCAAGATACCAAGAGGCCTTATTATATTATAATCGAACGATTAATCAAATTATAAAAGTAGATTCATCAGCCTATGTGAATACGCTTAGAAATAGTTATTTTGATATTGGGAATATCTATAATAATCGCTTTCAATCCAAAATCGCTTTGGATTTTTATCAAAAATCATTAAAAATTGCTATTGGGCAAGGTTCAAGATGGAATGTTGCCAAAACAGAATTTGAAATTGGAAATACTTTTGTTGAAGACAAGAATTATATTCGAGCGATTGTCTATTATAAGAAAGCCGAAAAGAGCTTTATTAAAACAAAATTTCCAACAGGCGCAGTCAAGTCTTTAGTTGCCATCGGGCAATCTTACCTAGCCGAAGGAGACGATAATCAATCACTCTACCATTTCAAAAAAGCATTGACTTATGCTAAGAAATCTGCAAAAGATAAAGACGTTGGTTATGCCAAAGAGTATTTAGCTTCCTTTTATTTTAATAAAAAATTCTATAAAGAATGCTATGACTGGCAGCGAGAAGCGATATTTCATTATCAAGATGCTAAAGATAGTGTGCAATATGCTAATTTGTTATCTAGTTTTGGCTTAACGCTTGACCGATTGGACAGCACCGAAACGGCATTAAAACAAGAATTAAAAGCATTAGAAATATTTAAGAAAGTCAAATATCAATCAGGAGTCGCACAAAGTTTGAATAGACTTGGTACATATTACCATTATTACTTGGACGAAATTGATGTTATTGATTACTTGACGGAAGCCATCAATATTAATGAATCGCTCAACGACCAACCTAATTTAGCAAAAAGTTTGCTTGCGCTTAGCAAATTCTATTATGGCAAAAAAAATTATCAAAAAGTATTGCCATTAGCCAATAATGCATTTAAAATATCAAAAGAGTTCAAGCTAACGAGCGAAATTATAAAATCTTCGGACTTACTGGCAGAGACTTATACGAAGTTAAAGGATTTTGAAAGTGCCGTACTTTTTCAGCGCATCAGTAAGGAGGCTTCACAAGCAGCAGGCATTCAAGAAATTGAGAAATTGAGTGAACGCACGAAATCAACTCAACAGCAATATGAAGAGGAAGCTGAAAAGGCTAAATTTAATTCAATTTGGAAATATGTTGTTTTAGTCTTGGTTTTATTGCTTGCCTTCATGGGATATTATGTTTGGAAACTTGCCAAAACCAGTAAAGCGAATCAACAATTAGTAAGTCAATTAAATAAGCACCTTAAAGAATTGAAAAGTAAGAAGTAGCTTTTTTGTTTAAAGTACACGTTTACTAAGCTTTAAAAGTTTAGTAAACGTAACCTTAAGATTCTAAAAGCAATAAAATACTTGTGTTTATACCTTGGCTTTTGAAAACATCAAACGTCTAATCGAACTTGTTTAAAAAATTGAATAACCCGTCAAAGTTGTCAGCATTTCAAGCGTCGCCATTCCTAGCGCAGAATTACCTTTAGGGTTTAACTTTGGACTCCAAACGGCTACACTATATTGTCCAGGATGTACGGCAACTATTCCGCCGCCAACACCACTTTTGCCTGGCAAACCAACCCTGAAACTAAATTCACCTGCTTCATCATAAAATCCACAAGTTTGCATAATGGCATTAATCCGTTTAGTAAAGCTTTTGGAAATAATACGCTCACCAGTTGCTAAAATCTCACCGCTATTAGCGTAAAGCATAAATGTTTGTGCGAGTTCTTTGCAATTCATGGTCAATGAACATTGATGAAAATAGAAATCTAAAATCGTATCAACATCATTATTAATATTTCCAAAAGACTTCATTAAGTTAATCAACGCCGCATTTCGATAACCAAACTCTTTTTCAGATGTAGCTACTTTTTCGTCGTAATTAATCGTTGGGTTATTCGCCACTTTCCGAACAAATTCTAAAAAATCTGCTTTAGGATTTTTAAAATGACTGACCAAGATATCGCTAATGACCAATGCGCCAGCATTGATTAATGGATTACGAGGAATTCCGTTTTCGTATTCCAATTGTACCAATGAATTGAACGGATCGCCTGATGGTTCTACATCTACTCTTTCCCAAATGTTAGTACCTTCTATACGAATCGCTGCGGTCAATGCAATTACTTTTGATACACTCTGAATAGAAAATCTTTCTTCGCTATGACCAAAATTATAATGTCCGCTATTGATACAATGAAGATGAGTTCCGTATTTTGAGCCATCAACTTTTGCCAATTCTGGAATATAAGTCGCTACTTCTCCATCAAATTCATTGAGTTGAATTGATGCTCTAATTTCATTTAATATACTTTGATAATCCATTTAGTAAATATATTTGTTGGTTCTATGACGCTAGATGACCGCTACCGTCTATCAAAAAAATTAACGCTACAATAGTTTTCAGAGAAGCTATTTATTCTAAAACTTAAGTGCTTTAGTCTTTATTCACAAAACTTCTTATAGCTGAATCCCGAACACTCGGGATAGATTTAAACAAGGTAGTTCTGAGCCTGCCTTTCGTGCCTTGACAGGCAGGAAAGATAGCCGTGCTATCTGTCGAAGAACTAACGCAGTGTAAATTTAAAAGATGATTTTGTAGGCATATTAAGTTTTGTGAATAAAGACTACTGTACTGGACTATTTTAAATAATATTT
>CAZMEH010000010.1:0-2049 GCA_964564885.1 uncultured Saprospiraceae bacterium
ATATAGTTGGTGTAATTCTATATTTCAAATTATTAAATGCTTTTTAGGTCATGGAGAGAATTATAATTGCCAAGTCAGGGAATTTTCATTGTATTTCAAGTGAAAAAAAATATCAAAAAGTTAAAAAATAATTGATGTGGCAAGTTGAAATTCTTATAAAATAGCGGCTATCTCTGAAATAGACCCTGTTTTTTCTATTCGGTATTCATGTGATGAGATTACTACCCAAAATTAGGTAACCATATTAAGTTTTGAATACAGCATATTACACTACTTGGAACGCTACCTGATGTATACAATACTTCAATCGGAATATTTTAGAAAAAGAAGCGGCTAACAATGAAATAGGGTGGTTTTCTAATAAAATAAGCTATCAATTAAAAAAAATAAAATTTTTCTGTTCTAAGTATTTGCAATATTTATAAACATTTATTCTCATTTATAAAATTAAAATTTCACCAATCGACAAAATAGCATTCATTTATTCTTAATTTTAAAAACAAGCTAAGTCTGGCGTTTCCTACCATTTTTAAATTAATAAAAACAATCCTACATTTGTGTACCGAATAATCAAAGAATTATACTTTTCCTTATCAAATCCATAATTATTAAGCATGTTCTTTGTGTAATATTAAAATACAGATTATGAAAAAGGTTGAAGCAATCATACGTTCATCAAAATTCAAAGCAGTTAGAGATGCTTTGAAAGGTATTGGTGTCAATTTCTTTACATACCGTGATGTAAGAGGATTTGGACAGCAGAAAAGCGGAAGTATGGTATACCGTGGTACTGCTTATGATATTGGATATATTGCTCGTATGCAATTAGAGATTTTAGTAACGGAAGATTCATTGGATAAAGTAGTTGCAACTATCAAAGAGGCGGCAAAGACTGGTGAAGTCGGAGACGGTAAAATTGTAGTCTTACCAGTAGAATCTGTTACTCGTATCCGAACGGACGAAACAGGTCACGAGGCTATTCAATAATTAAAATCAATCAAGTTTGTTGTTTTAGGATTTAAGGCTTTTAAGCTTTGAAGAGCCAATCCTAATTTCTTTTAGAACCAAAAATTACAAAAAAAGCACTAGTAAGCTTTGTTGTAATGCAAATATATTTTTATGGAAACGTTATTTTTAGAAAACGTAAGTATGGGACTTTATACCGCTAACAACACATGGATGTTAGTTTCAACTGTTCTAGTTTTTCTTATGCACTTAGGTTTTGCATCTTTAGAAGCGGGCTTTGTTCGTTCTAAAAACACTGTAAATATCCTATTTAAGAATGCAATGATTATTTCAATTGGTTTGTTAACCTACTGTTTTGTAGGTTTCAATCTAATGTATCCAGGTGGTGATCCAGGTGGGTTTTTCGGGTTTGCAGGTTTCGGACTTAGCTTGCCAGAGGGCGAAGCAGGCGGAATTGCTTATACTGATGGCGCTTACACATATTACACAGACTTTATTTTCCAAGCTATGTTTGCTGCAACTTGTGCAACCATCGTTTCGGGTGCAGTTGCGGAACGTATCAAATTGGAATCATTTTTAATATTTGCTACTATTTTTGTAGCGATTAGTTATCCTATCACAGGTATGTGGAAATGGGGCGCAGGATGGTTAGACGCTCGTGGATTTTATGATTTTGCAGGTTCTACACTCGTTCACTCTGTTGGTGGATGGGGCGCATTAGCTGCGGTGATTTTACTCGGGCCTCGCTTAGGTAAATACGGTGAAGACGGCTCAATCACTCCAATTAGAGGTCACAATATGCCATTAGCTGCAATTGGTGTGTTTTTACTTTGGTTCGGTTGGTTTGGTTTTAATGGTGGTTCTGTGTTGTCTGGTGATCCAGATTTAGTATCATTAGTATTTGTAACGACTTCTTTAGCTGCTGCGGCAGGTGCTATCGGTGCATTTACAGCCTCTTATGTAATGTTCAAAACACATGATTTATCTATGGTTTTGAATGGGATTTTGGGTGGCTTGGTCGGAATTACGGCCGGTGCTGATTTGATGTCGCCAATGGAAGCGATTATTATTGGTGGTGTTGCA
>CAZMEH010000011.1:0-3133 GCA_964564885.1 uncultured Saprospiraceae bacterium
CTTGGACTTTTAAATACTGAAAAGATTTAAAATATAGAAAGTATTATGGTTCTTTGACAATTTTTGCCAAAAGAATATATGTTGTTCATCCAATGTGGGCTTGCCCCATTGTTTTTCAGTAAGTTAAGACAATGGGGCAAGCCGCCATTGGACAGGCTGGCAAAAATTATCAAAGAACCAAATAAATGAGCTTCGTCTTGAAAATCAAGCGTTTATCAATAGTTTTAGCATGAGTTCTTAAACAAGTTCTTTTATTTAAAGCTGCTTTGAGCATAATAATATGTAGTTTTTTACGATTTTTCAATATTGCAATAGCTCTGATTTGTTAATTTGAATAAAAGTGTGACATTTAGTACGTAAATATATGTTGTATTAATAGTTGATTTTGATGTCATAGTTAAATACTGAACGGATTAGTTAAAATATTGATAGTCAAAATATTAGCATTATACTGTTTGTAAATAATTGCTTATTTATTTTATATTTTTTCGTATTTTTATTGTGAGATGTGAAAAATAAAGTTTTATTTAATGACATTTCTTTGATAAATTGGCGCCAAATAGTTTATTCGGCTAATTACAACATTCTAAAAGGAAAACCATGAGAATATTAGGATATATAGAAAATACACCTTACAAAGTGACTGTATTCAAGATGAATCATAAGTTTACAGTTAAATTTGAAACAGGTTCGTATGAGTTAGCTTTTAAATTGAGAGAAGCTGAAAACATGCAAGGCATGAATGATATTAAACAATTTGTAGATGAAGATTTAGTTACCTCTGTAAAAAGACGCTTTCATGAGATGCACAGAGCAGCTTTAAGGGCTTTTGCAAAACTTAATAAAAACTCAGAAGATGAATTCGATGACATCATCTAATCCATCTTCCGATATCAAACAAGTACTATGAATAAAACAGATTAAGAGGTATTAAGAAATATTCACAACTATTTTAAGTCTTTTATATCAACTGATATAAAAGACTTTTTTATTTTTGCTGTCATATGAAAAAGCTATCACTAAAAGAATTGAACCGAATTTCGGTCAAAGGATTTAAAGAACAGGAAAAAACACCTTTTGTTTTTGTATTAGATAATGTTAGAAGTGCCCTGAATGTCGGAAGTGTTTTTCGCACATCAGATGCTTTTGCCATTGAAAAAATTTATCTCTGTGGAATCACCGCAAAGCCGCCGCATAAGGAAATTTTAAAAACAGCCATTGGCGCAACAAGCTCTGTTGATTGGGAATATCAAGTATCTACCGTAGAAGCTATTCAACAATTAAAAGAAGCAGGCTTTTTAATAGTAGGAATTGAGCAAACCAATGAAAGTATTTCATTGCAAGAGTTCAAATTAGATAAAACAAAAAAATACGCTATTGTCTTAGGAAACGAAGTCAAAGGTGTTGATAACGATGTTTTACAACTCGTTGATGATTGTATAGAAGTTCCTCAATTTGGAACGAAACACTCTTTAAATGTCTCTGTCTGTGCTGGCGTTATCGCTTGGGATTTATTCAAACAATTCAAGTATTAAGTCAGACATAAATATACTGACCATCAGTTATTTAAAAAACTAAGCAATACGTAAACTTCTCTCGCAAGGATCGACCGAGTAATTGTCAAGGAGACAAAATAGGGTTTTCTGATAATTATTATGGAAGTTTCAAAAAACGGGAAACGCTGCACGGTTTGCCGATATTTCTCGTGGGCAAACGACAGACAGCTTGCACCGCCTGTCCCGAAATATCGGTAAAAATCTCGCGGGCAAGACATTTTTATTCCTAATTTTCTAAGAAGTTACTCTATCACAAAATTTTCAGAGAACCCAATATTACTTCATAAAAACCTATATATCAATTTTTTACAAATACATTTTTATTTTTATTTATTGATAAAAATTAATGTAGAGAACTGATATTTATTAAAATAAATATATATTTGTGTATCATTGTTTTAATGATACACAAACCGAGACAATAATTAGTACTATTTTTCCCTGAATTTATTTTGAAAGTGACCTAAGAGATACAATCAAAAATTTTTCTTATTAAGATTAATCTAGCACAGCACTCACATGCTGTGCTTTTTTATTTTCTAAGCTTTGTTTTTCGCATATCTAACTAAACTAACAAAATCGTTTATTGTATTTTCTATTGTTCCATTTCCATTTCCATTTCCATTGTCCAATGCTCTAATAAACGCACTTCCTATAATTGCGCCATTAGAATACTCACAAGCCGTCTTAAAAGTCTTATTATCCGAAATACCAAAACCAATCAAGCGAGGATTTTTTAAATCCATCCCATTTACTCTATTGAAATAAGTAATTTGCTCTTCAGAAATATCTCGTTTTGCACCAGTAACCGAAGCATTTGAAACCATGTAGATAAAACCTTTTGATAATTTATCTACCTCTATAATCCGCTCTTTACTGGTCTGAGGCGTTATTAAAAAGCTAATTCCTAAATCCAATTCTTCCAATTGTGATTGATAAGATTGCTCATATTCGTAAAGTGGCAAATCAGGTAAAATCAAACCATCGACGCCAATTTCTTTACATTTTTCAAAAAACGCACGTTCGCCATATTGCATCACTTGATTAAAATATCCCATTAGAATCAATGGAACTTGTGTTTTCTCCCTTGCTGATTGAATTTGCTTGAACAATATATCTAATTTCATTCCATTAGCCAAAGCCACTTGACTACTTTCCTGAATAGTCGTTCCATCGGCTAACGGGTCAGAATAAGGCATTCCTATTTCCACTAAATCAACGCCAGCATTAGCTAAAGTCAAAATTATCGTTTCCGTATCATTCAAGTTTGGAAAACCTGCGGTAAAATATATATTAAGTATATTTTCTTTTTTCTCTTTAAAAAGTTCTTCTATTCGGTTCATTTTTTACGGTTGTCATCGAACGGCTGACGGCTGATGGCTGACGGTTGACGGCAAGTGTTTTGTAAATTGCCGTTTGCCGTCCGCCGTTTGCCGTCCACTGCCCTAAAGATATTTAATAAAAGTAGCCAAATCCTTATCGCCTCTACCAGATAAGTTAATGACGACATTTTCATTTTCACCAAACTGCACCGATCACATTTCAGAGTGATGACCAGTATCTATGAGGCGGTCACC
>CAZMEH010000012.1:0-1654 GCA_964564885.1 uncultured Saprospiraceae bacterium
AAATTACTTTTATACGATGGTATAATCTATAACAAAAATGATTTTTCAATCTTACTTTGGGGACAAGCTGTAAAAAAATTAGGTTTACAATCATCTAAAAAAGCAATTAAACTTTGGGAAAAAATTCATAAAAGAAAGCTATCAAAACCTGAATTAAATGCATTGAAAAAAGGGTTTAAAACAAATTTGGAAAAATAAAACTGCGTGGAACAAAAGCAACATTTGCCAGAGCCAGCAAAAGCTGTCACCGTCATTGTTGCGGGACGTTAGATACAAGTAAGGAAAGTAAGTGCGGATTTTAAAACAGGTCAATCGTGTTTTTAGGTTAGTTGAAAATTAGAATTAATCTTTAGTCAAAAACTGTTTGTACAAGTAACTGCGAACACAAGTTAGCCGGACAAGAGTAACTGCGAACACAAGTTAGTCGGACAAGAGTAACTGCGAACACAAGTTAGTCCGACAAGAGTAACTGCGAATACAAGTTAGTCCGACAAAAGTAACTGCGACCACAAGTTAGTCCGACAAAGTAACTGCGGAAAAAAGTTAGTACAACAGAATAACTGAGAAACACAAGGAAAATCGATATAAAACGAAATTATATCCGAGTGAACAAATAAGAATATTCAAAAAAAATAAGTAACTTTAAACCCTTAGGATAATAGACTTGTTCAGCATGATAATCAATGACTTATACATATTGGCTTTATTTCGAATAATTTGTTAAGTTTAAAAACAAAGTTCCACAAAAAATGTACCTTACTAATACTGTTTAACATAGTTTATCAAAATAGGTGTAAATATATAAACTACTGATTATCATGCTTAAACAAGTCTAACACTCAATATTCATTTACTGTTTATTTATGTAAAAATTACAACAAAAATAAACCTGTATCTAACAAGTGCAACATTTGCCAGAGCCAGCAAAAGCTGTCACCGTCATTGTTGCGGGACGTTGGCAGCAAACAAGAAAAATAATATATGAGAAAATTTAAAAATTGGGAGTAATTGTTCGAGTATTTAAAAAAGATATTAACATTATATGAATACAAAATTGATGAAACCAATTTGAAATAATTAACCTTTCAAAAATGAATAGAATATATTTTAGTCTGCTATTCGCAATTATTATAGGAATTTCTGCATGTGGTCATGATGAAACAATTATAGGTCATAGAGTAGAAGAATACCCTACTTTTCCTTCTGATGCAAAAATAGTACTATCAACATCTTTTTCAGATTTTAAAGATAGCATTTATCATGCTTTGGATATTCTCGGATTTGAAAATGCAGAAATTAATGAAAAAGATAGTCTTGAATCCGTTTTTTTTAGTTCTTTTAAGGATGGATGGGGAAAATCTTTAGAGAGCAAGCTAAAAAAACAATTTGGAAGAGATTATCATATTAGTATAACGATTATAAATAAATTTGATAAGAATTCTTTAGAAGCGATTTACCCAATGGCTGATTTTATTAAGAAAAATTTTGACTATTATCTTCGAGAATATAGGTATAGAACAACAGTAATTACAGAGGTAGGTGTAGAAGTCATGGGGAGAGGACCTTTTTCTTTTTTTAAAAAAGAATACATTTTTAGAATGAAACCTAAAGGCGGTGAATTTGAAACTCAATGGAATTTATTCAAGGCACATGA
>CAZMEH010000013.1:0-8717 GCA_964564885.1 uncultured Saprospiraceae bacterium
TCTAACTTGTTTAGTGCGGTGATAAAAATTATCAAAAAAATCTGGGTTTTAACCCAACATTATACAAATGTTGGGTTAAAACCCAGATTTTTCTATTCCTCAGTAATCACCGCATTAAAGTACGGTGATTACTGAGGAATAGAAAAGCCAAATGAAAAGTTCCTAATATCTAATCTTCTATAAAGAAGTATATTCATTTATAATAAATACAAAGAAACAGTACTTTTATTTAAAATCCGCATTAAAAAGGACTTCTTTTTTATGTTATTCTAATTTTTAAACTACTATTGACGTAATATACTTAATGAAAATTCGCCTTAACAACTATTCCTAACATCATTTTTTAGCTAATAAACCAAGACAGATATTTACTAATAAAACCTTACCTTTAAGTCAATTATCCAGGCTTTCAAAGTTTATACTACTAAGCAATAACAACTAACTAGCAATAAAAAAAAATGCTCGAAAACTTCTTACAACCTATTGACACAACACTGTTTTCAGATATTGAAGATCTGGAGACTTATCAAGTAGGTCGTCATATTGAAATCTTCTTAAAGGGTAAATTGTTTCCTAGTTTAAAAAATGTGCAAATTGCCATTATCGGCGTAGGCGTCAAGGAAGCAAACGAAGTTCGTCAAGCTTTTTATACACTTTCATTTCAGTTCAAACATTTAAAAATGGTTGATTTAGGAAATTTAAGAAAGGCGACAGTTGATGTTTTGACACCTGTTATCAAAGAATTATTGGATAGTGATATCTTGCCTATCATCGTTGGCGAGCATCAAAACCTAACTACTGCTCAATATCAAGCTTATCACCTTCGAGAACAATTGGTGAATATGGTTCTGGTAGACAAAAGCATTGATTTTACATTTGATAAAGTTCGAGCAAGCCGAAGTCCGTATTTTCTGAATAAAATCTTAGGACAAGAAAAAAGCTATTTACTGCATTTAAGCCTTATCGGTTATCAAAAACATTTTGTTAATCCTCGTGCGTTGCAGCTCTTTCAAGAGCAACAATTTGACTATGTTCGCTTAGGTCATATCAAAGATAATATGAAAGAGCTTGAGCCAATTATTCGAGATGCGGATTTTCTAAGTTTCGATATGTCAACTATTCGTCAAAGCGATGCACCTGCCTCTATTTTTCCTTCTCCAAGTGGACTGTTTAGTGAACAAGCTTGCAAAATAGCGCATTACGCAGGGTTGAGTGATAAATTGTCTTCGATTGGTTTTTATAATTTTCATCATTCAACGGATAATAATTTGCAAACGGCACACCTCATTGCTCAAATGATTTGGTACTTCTTGGATGGTTTTGCTAGCCGAAAAGGAGACTATCCACTTAATCAAAGTGGATTAGTCGAGTATATTGTTGATTTTAAAACAAGTAATTATCAAATATCTTTTTGGAAATCTACTCGTTCTGACCGCTGGTGGATGCAAGTGCCTGTCAAAAATAAAAAATACGACCGCCATCGCTTAGTGCCTTGTTCTTATAATGATTATAAAATGGCTTCTCGGGAGGAATTGCCTGAGCGTTTATTGAATGCTTATAGCCGACTAGCTTGATAATTACGAATTACGAAGTATTCCCTTTTTAATAAAAGCCAATTTTTAAAAAATGCCGTGCGCCGCTATTAATAGTACATTCCTCTGTTTCAATCTCTTAATTTAAAAATCTATCTTTACGTGTTAGGAATGAGTTACAAAGATTTTCATACTGCAAGATAAAATCCATTTACATAACAAATCATTTTCAAAAAACGAAGTTATGAATCCATCATTTACTCGATTCATGCTCATTGGTATGTGTATACTGATGACTACGTCAACTATCTTGCAGGGACAAAATGTATTTTGGTCAGAAAATTTCAGTAATGGGATTCCTATCGACTGGACAAACTATGAAGTCAATAATTCACTTGGAGAATGGAAATGGGACGATGATCCAGCGGCTCTTATTTTCTTTCCTCAACCGCCGTTTGCCGCTGCTACAGCACAAAATGGATTTGTATATTTTGATTCCGATGCATATAATATTAGTCATGACGCTAGATTGATTTCATCTTCTATTGATTGTTCTAATCAAAGTACGGTTATTATTCATTTTGAAAATCAGTACGATTATTTTACAAATAGTTCTCAAGCTATTTTAGAGGTTAGTAAAGACAGTATTAATTGGACGGTTAATAATTTATTTATCAACCATTTGCCAAATAATCAACGAGCGCACGTTCAGGTCGTAGAGTTAGATGTATCAAATGTTGCTGCAAATGAGCCAAATGTTTATTTGCGTTTCAGATGGATTGGTCAAGACGAATATATTTGGAGAATTGATGACATAAGGCTTCAAGATATTTTTTCGCCACCTCTTGCCAATGATATTGTTATTCGAGATGTCGCTTTTGCTCCTAACTTTAGAACACCTTTGGCACATGTCAAAGACCTTATTCTTGGTGGTGATATTTTTAATAACGGTTCTGAAACTGCTTACAATGTACAATTGACTACTTCTATTATTGATACGGTTAATAATGTTTTAGTTTATTTAGATTCGGCGAATATCTCTTCTATCCTGTCAGGAGGGACGGCTACTATTGGCATGCCGACTGACTTTTTGCCAAGTGACGAAGGAAAATATAAAATATCTTACGAGGTAAAATCAGACTCGTCAGATCAAGCACGCTGGGACAACCGAAAAATTATTCCTTTTGAAATTACGACCAATATATTTCAAAAGAGTTTTGAATATAGTTACTTGGATTCAAACGCACCAGGAAATAATCAATATGAAATAGGAAATTTGTATAGCATTCAAGATAGTGGACATTATGCCGATAAAATCTACTTCACTGCTGCTCGTCCGCTTAGTACTGGGCCTTTGATGGGTAGTACCGTAGATTTGAAATTATATGAAGTGTCTTCGACCCTAAATCAATTTTTAGATAATATAAATAGTAGTCATGTAACACCCGTTGCGATTGGTTCTTACACGTTTACTGCAGGCGATCAGAATCTGGCAAACTTAGTTGGTGTAGCTATTTTTGATATAAATGGCAATAGAGTGTTACTGAAACCTAATACCCGATATCTTGCAATGGTTGCATTCACTAATCTTGGTAATTCTAATGACATTCGTATTGGATTGGATGATTCTTGGAGATATGAATTTGAAATATCAACTGTCATTTTTTATCAAAATGCATGGTATAACCGTGGTTTTGGAGCAGAATTGACTGCTATTGTCTTATTGCAAACAACACTTAGTAGCCATATATCAGAAACAGCAACAACTTCTATTTTTGATGAAAAAATAAAAATTTACCCAAATCCTGTTACAAAAGATAACCTCACTATTCAATTTGACCTAGATGAAATGACAGATGAACTAACGGTTTCAGTTAGTGATATAACAGGAAAATATCTTCTTAGTAGGATTTACAAGGATATTTATAAGAATGAAATCAAGTTAAATGTTAAAAACTATCCTAAAGGTGTCTACTTTCTTACAGTAACAACAAGGGAAAGTAAACAAATCATCAAAAAAATTGTCGTAGAATAGGCTATTATATGGTTTATGACAAGGATAGTTACGCTATAATACTCGGTTTATACGTTTAATATATAATTTTGTGACAATTTGAATTTTGTAAGAAATGGTTTAAACCAGATTCTTAAAGTTTTATAAAATATGCAAATCTTATTCTACCTTAGAATAAACAGCTTTAGGGCAGTTCTTTTTAATGTAAGACTTACGTTTGCTTCTAGTTTTTTTTAAATTATAAAAAATATATTATGAATATTGCTTCTACAATTAGATTAATGGTTGTGATGTTGACTGTATGTCTAATCAGTCAACCAATTTTTGCACAAAACGTATTTTGGTCTGAAGACTTTGGCGGTGGTGTAATTCCAACAGGTTGGACAAACGTTGAGCCAAATGATTCAACACTTCTTTGGGAATATGAAACAGACTCTGCTCGTGTTACAGTAGCTTTTGGTGGTGTTGCTTTTCAAAGTACAACAGTAGCGAATGGTTTTGTTATGTTTGATTCAGATGGTCATGGTCAACTTGCTACTCCTCATGATACTCGTTTAAGTACGTCTTTAATTGACTGTTCTACTCAGCCAACTGTATTTGTTCGTTTTGAGAATCAATTCGTTCAATATGCTGCTTCTACAGCTGAATTAGGTGTAAGTACTGATGGTACAACTTGGACATATTTTCCTTTATTTGCAGGTGCTGCAACAGGAAATTCTGGTGTTAGTGTTACGAATCAAACAGAAGAAATTGATATCTCAGCTGTTGCTGGTAGTCAAGCTACTGTTTATTTACAGTTCAGATGGCAAGGAAATTTTGAATATTCTTGGAAATTAGATGATATTGCGTTACAGGATGCTGCTACTCTAGTTGCAAGTAGTAATAATTTAGCTTTAGGAGATTTCTTCTTTGTAGTAGATAACTATGCTACGCCAGCTTCTCAGATAGCTTCTGATACATTTGACTCATTTGAAGTAGATGTAAGTAATATTGGTGATTTTGACCAAACAAATGTTATCGTAACAGCTGAGATTCTTGATGGTGCTACATTACAAACGGTTTACTATATGGATACACTTCATATAGACAATCTTCCTGTTGGTTATTTAGATTCTTCTGCATTGTTTGACGGATTTTTCGTTCCAAATCAATTACCTTTAATCGGAGACTACGCAGTAGTTTACTCTATTACAAGTGATTCTGTTGACGTTGATATGGCGGATAATGTAGTCGGTGAATTTTTTGAAATTACAGACTCTACTTTCAGTAAGGATGCAGGAGCTACTACAGCATACCAACCTAACGGTGGCGGTGATCACATGACAGGTAATGTCTATACAACTGATGAGAACTTTGTTGCAGGTGATTTCTTAGCTACTACAGCGGAATTTGCTGCGGCAAGTAACGGTACGCTTGATGGTGCTGATGTAACCGTTTGGTTAGCTGAAGTTTCAAGTAATATTGATGCGGCATATTCAAACTTTGATGGAACTGCTGATTTGAACAATAATGCAGACTTGACTGTTGTTGGTTTTGCTTCTCACACTTTTCCTGCAGGTACTGCAAATTTTGATCTTCAAACTGTTGCTCTTCAAGATTTAAGTACTGGTGAAGCTGGTGTATCTTTAAAGCCTGGTACTCGTTATTTCTTATTGGTAGATTATAGTGGTCCAGCAAATGTACATTTTCAAGCTTATTCAGAAACTATTAACTTCTTCCAAGTTTCAACTATTCTTTATACTACAGGATGGTTCTTAGGTGGTTTTGGTTCTGAGATTACAGCTGTAGCTAGAATGAATATTGGTGTTCCTGCTGTTGATACTGTTAGTACTAATCAAGTAGAATTGAAGAATGCAACACTTAATGTATTCCCTAATCCTGCTCAAGCTTACGCTACAGTTGATTTGACATTAGAAAATCCAACGGATGCTATTTTAACAATTAGTGATGTTACTGGTCGTGTAGTTTACTACGAAAACTTAAATAATGTTTCTAACGAACGTTTGACTCTTGATGTTTCTCAATACGCTGCTGGTACTTACTTCGTGAAAGTAACAACTACAGAAGGTATTAAAACTCAACGTTTAATCGTTACACACTAAGTGATTTTAGATTTACGATTTACGAATTACGATTTTAAATGGTAATCTGTTTATTAGAAATCTAAGGTATAATTAGAAAGGCTTGTCTCTTATTGAGGCAAGCCTTTTTGTTTTGTAATAGAGGTTTTTACTTTGATCTTATTATGATTTCCTTATCTATTTCCTCGCTCTAAATAGATTTTTGTATTATAACTCTAAAATTAAAACTGTTGTTATTTTGTATAATAAGTATATAAATCACTGATTGTCAGTGTAAATAAAGCTATAATATATTTTTTATCCTTAATAACGTATAAATACGTTGATTAATTAAATAATAAGCTATACATTTGTATTATAAGTTGAAAGAATAGAAAATACTTTGTCATGAATAAATTAACAAAAGCAGAAGAACAGGTTATGCAAACTATTTGGGAAATGAAATCCTGTATGGTTAGTGAAATATTAGCGCAATTAGGTGAGCCTAAGCCACCGCATAGTACGGTTTCATCAGTTGTACGAATTTTAGAGAAAAAAGGCTTCGTTCAACACAAAGCTTATGGCAGAACTTATGTCTATTCTCTTGCGATTACTAAAGAGGAATACACAAAATTCACATTGGAGAAAGTAGCTGATGGATATTTTGGCGGTTCGTTCAAACGCTTGGTTTCCTTCTTGGTAAAAGAAAAAGATTTGGATTTAAACGATTTAGCAGAAATGCTTAAGGATTTGGAGGATTAAAGAGTAAGTATTAGGTAGTAAGGTTTTACTTATTTGGTTACCTGTTTAAAAAAGTAATAGCTATGTTTGGAATTGAATATATATTGGAAGTAAGTTTTTGTTGGCTCTTATTATTTGGGTTTTATCATTTCTTATTGCGCAAAGAAACGTTTTTTGATACCAATCGAATCTTTCTATTGTTAGCACTCGTAGTTGGTTTAGTTTTGCCATTGATGCGTCCTGTGTTGGAATTTCTATTTGCGACATCGCCCGTTTATTCCTTTACCATTCAAGAGTTGACTGAACAAACGATCGGATTTCAGCCGCTGAACATAGGGAGTAATTGGAATGTTTCTTTCTTCATTTTTTCAATTTACCTATTAGGCGTTATTGTCTTTAGCTTTCGATTGCTTTACAATTTATTTAAAATATACCAACTCAAACAAGGTGGAACGCTTCTATTCAAAGACAATTATTCCATTATTCAAACCTCTGCATTAGGAATGCCTTTTTCATTTGGAACGTATTTATTTGTGCCACTACAATTCCAAATTGATGAGACAGACGAGCAAAAAATCATTAAGCACGAATTGGTACACATTCGAGAGAAACATACTTTAGACATTATTCTATTGGAAATTTTGAGGATTATATTCTGGTTCAATCCATTATTACAATTATTTCAAACGGCATTAAAAGAAGTTCACGAATACGCAGCAGACAAAGAAGTCTTACGTTCAACACCGGTCAAGAGCTACGGACATTTACTTTTGCAGCAAGCATTTCCAAATATTGAACTTCGACTTATTCATAACTTTAATCGATCACAGTTAAAAAAACGAATTAAAATGATGACAAAAAAACCATCGACGAAGAGCGCATTATTAAAATACATGTTTGTCGCTCCTGTCCTTATCGCTATTTCTGTATTTTTTTCAGCTTATACTTTTTCTAAGGTAGAAAAGTCTGTTGAAGGTAAAGTGGAGCAAATGCCTTACATTAAGGAATGCCAAAATACAGATACAGAAGTACAGGAAAAGTGTTCTAATAATAAAATAATGACTTATGTATATACCAATGTCAAATATCCAAAAGCTGCACAAAAAGCTGGTGTTGAAGGCATGGTAGTACTTAGTTTTGTTGTTTCTAAAAAAGGGAAATTGACTAATTTGAAAATCATTAAAGATCCAGGAAGTAACCTAGGAGAAGCAGCTTTAGTCGCTCTTCAAAAATTAGCAGATGACGATATAGGTTGGGAACCAGGTAGAGACAAGGGCAAAAAAGTTGCTGTTGAGATGAAATTACCTGTGAAGTTTAAACTTTAGTAACTCATATTTCATTACTTAGTAGTAATTACTGCTAGTAAAAGTAAATATTAGACAAGATTGAAAAAATATCTAATTGTGTCAATCAAAATTTAAGAAAAAATCCTCTGCTGGTTCTACAGCAGCGGTTTTTTTTGATCTGTAACTAGTCTTCCTTTATACAATGATATTAATACTCAGTATTAATAAACAAACGACTAAAATGATAACATGTATCAAATTTTTCATATAGATTTTCTAATGGTGGCTTTTAAACAAGTTCAATAAATTAGACGCATAAAATCACGGAAGTCATATTTATATTTGAAAAAAATAAATATAAAATTTATCATTTGTGAATAAAGGCTAATACATCAATTTACTTACCTTAATTTTTTATGTTTAAATGTGGTAATATATCGGGAGTAATAAGTTTACGTATAAAAATTATTCAAAAAAATCATCAAACGAACGTTTGATAAATTATTTCATCGGGAGTTTTTTAATAACTTCGTAATGCTTATAATTAAAATTTACTAAGCTGTGTCAACAAAAGTCAACGGCACAACAAACGAATAAATAAAAAATTAATGCTAGATTTATTAAAAACAGGAATTGGTCGATTTCGACTACTAAGTTTTATAGAAGGAGCTTCTCTCTTACTTATCTTATTTGTAACGATGCCATTGAAATATGGATTGGGTATTGAAGGACCTAATAAAGTGATAGGTATGATGCACGGCGTTTTATTTATGCTGTATCTTTTGGTCGTTATTCAAAGTAAAATCACCCGTAATTGGCCTTATAAAATAATGTTTATTGCTTTGATTGTTTCTATAGTTCCTTTCGGTACATTCTGGGCAGACAAGAAATATTTTAAAAAAATGGCGTAGGAGGGAGAAGTCAGAAGTGAGATCGTTCGCTTTGCTCACTGTCAGATCGCTTCGCTGTCAGATTTTTATAAAATGGGCAGACGACTTCAAGTCGTCTGCCCATTTTAATGTTTGGCATAAGTTCTATTTACTGCCTTACTGCCTACTAGAACTATAATTCTTTGCACGTTCCT
>CAZMEH010000014.1:0-5179 GCA_964564885.1 uncultured Saprospiraceae bacterium
TCAGCTGGATAGAGCATCTCACTTCTAATGAGACGGTCACAGGTTCGAATCCTGTCGGGATCACTTTTTGAAAGCCACAATCGTTAGATTGTGGCTTTCAAAAAGTGATCCCGACAGGATTCGAACCTGTGACCGTCTCATTAGAAGTGAGATGCTCTATCCAGCTGAGCTACGAGACCATTGCTGTTTTAGCGTTCGCAAAAGTACTATTTTTTTGCGAATGCTTAAGCTTTTTGCATACTTTTTTAACTAAAAGATTCAAATTTAAGTTCCAAAGTCTTATTTTTTCTATAATTAATAAATAAAATCGTTATTTTGCTTGAATGAAGCTAGGTTTTGACGCAAAACGCATTTTTTATAATCATACAGGATTAGGCAATTATAGTCGTGGAATTATTGAGAATTTACATCAATTTCATGAAAATTGTGATATTCACCTGTTTACGCCTGCCTTAAAAGCAAATTTTGAAGTGAATCTACTTCAAAATAAATATACCATTCACACCGCTTCGGTCAAACCATCTTGGTATTGGCGAACGTTCAAAATGATAAAAGACTTAGAAAAACAAGATATTGAGATTTATCATGGATTGACACACGAACTGCCAAAAGGTATTCATAAATCGAAGGTCAAAAGTGTTTTAACGGTTCATGATCTGATTTTTAAAATATATCCACAGCAATACAAGTTCATTGATAGCAAAATATATGATTGGAAATTAAAATATGCTTGCAAAGCGGCTGATGTGATTGTCGCAATTAGCGAACATACGAAGCGAGACATTATTAAGTATTATAATATTCCTGCGGAAAAAATTGAAGTGATTTATCAGACTTGCGATGAACGTTTTAAAATAGAAGCTAGTTCGTTGAAAAAAGAGGAAGTTGCTATTAAACACCAATTACCGAAGCAGTTTTTATTATCGGTTGGCTCTATCATTGAGCGCAAAAATCTGTTGACTTTAGTTAAAGCGATGAAAACGGTTGATATTCCTTTAATCGTTGTCGGAAGTGGAAAAGAGTATAAAAAGAAGGTGGAAACTTATATCAAAGCAAATCAACTGGAGAATAAAATCATCTTTCTAAAAAATGTATCGAACGAAGATTTATCTATTTTATATCAATTAGCTGAAGTTTTTATTTATCCATCGATGTATGAAGGTTTTGGTATTCCAGTTATTGAAGCGATTTTCAGTAAAACGCCTGTGATTACGACAACTCAATCGGCTTTACCAGAAGCAGGCGGCAAGTTCTCTAACTACGTCAGCGGAACTAATGTAGCTGAACTCAGCCAAACTATCAATGGCTTATTAGCAAATGAAACGAAAGCCAGAGAGAATTTACAAAAGAGTTTTGATTGGGCAAGCGAGCAATTTTCGCCAAAGAATACCGCAAAACAATTGTATCAACTGTATCAGAGGCTTTAAGTGCGTTTAATTATTCAAAAAATCATTCAACTAAACACGCCAACGACCACGTATTTAGATAAATCAGTATTTCCCGTCACTATAAAATCTTGAACTCGCAGCCAAGCATGTCCTTCCAATTCTTGATTTTCTTCTTTGCGGTGCATACCTATATATATAGTAGAAGGTACTTTTCGGCGGCGGAGCATCAGCTTTGCCGTTAAGGCTTGCTCGTAACACATCGTATGCCAAAAACTGACTCTTGCAGCTCGGTTGATGGCTTTAGTGTATTCGTAATAATGCCGCTTTTCGTCTATCGTAAGCGGTTTTTCTGTCGTTTTAGTGCTATGTGTACCGAGTATTTCGAGCAGTCGCTGAAAGGAATAGAACTTAGTTGCTATTCTCGCTAAGCCTATTAAGCATAGTGCCTCGAAGAATAACCATTTTGCTCGGTTCGATACTTTAAAGAATGATGCTAGTTTCATTTACGATTTATAATTTACGATTTACGATTGCAAGTATTTTGCGTTCTAAATTCGTAATTCGTAATTTTAAATTCTTAATTAAATCTATCCTCCTGCAACTGGTGGAATAACGATAACTTCTTGATTTTCGCTAATCACAAAATCATCCGCTCGATACTCCTCTCCTACTGCCAAAGAAAATTTAACTAGTTTTTCAAAAGCAGGAAAATCAGTTTTTAAACGCTCTTTGATATCGGCAACCGTTGAAGCGTCTTTAACTTCTAGTTCTAGTTCTCGACCTTTGAGAATATCTTTTGCAATACCGAATGCAACTACCTTTATATTCATGGTTTATAATTTTTTTGACAACCAACGTTGTATTTCATTAGCTACTTCCTTCCATTGTGAAGATAACATCAGATTATGAGGTGCATTTTTAATTACTTTAAAATCTGCGTTATAATGCGCTGCGGTGTGTTCCAGTTCTTTGACAGAAAAAATATTATCCTTCTCACCGGCGATGAAAAACATCGGCGTTTTTTTATGATGATTGATTTTGACTTTAAAAAATAGCATTTCTAAAAACCCTAAATAAGACTCACCTTGCAATGCTCTTTGATGTTTTTGTAAATCAGCGTCACTTATATTTTCTCCATAAAAAGCCCATTTGACTTGTTCTTTAGTTCTCACTATACGATGTAGATTCATAGTCAAATTTCCCATTAAAAATGCCCACGGGAATCTTTTTGCAAATCTTACTGTCGCATATTGTGCGCCTGTTGATATTGGTAAACTAGCTAAATTGACAGCCGCTTTTGCAGGGTATTTTTCTAAATATTTCAGCACAACTCCACCACCCATTGAGTGTCCAATTAGGATTGGCTCGCTTCCGATTTCTGTCACTGCTTCATGAACATCATTCACAAAATCACTAAATGAAGTTAAGTTTAATGATTTTGATTGCTTGTTTTTTCCATGATTAGATAAATCCAAAGCATAAGTCGCATAGCCTTTAGACACAAAATAATCCATAAAATATACTTCCCAACACCACGCTCCGTGCCATGCACCATGAACGAAAAGGATTGGGTTTTTCTTTTTAATCTTATTTGGAAGCTTTGTAATTAAATTCATAGTTTTCGTAAAAAAAAGTTGGACGCCTTAAAAAGCATCTGCCCCTTGGATTTTCGTGATTTATTAATTCAAAAACGAATTATGTTGCTTTTCAAAGCCGATTGTAGTGTCTGGTCCATGTCCAGGGAATACTTTCACCTCATCGCCTAATGGAAACAATTGCGTTTTAATACTACTGATTAATGTATTAAAATTACCGCCTGGCAAATCTGTTCTTCCAATACTTTGTCTGAATAATACATCACCGCCAATCACAAAATTACTCGCTTCGCAGTAAAAAGAAATACTTGCTGGTGAATGTCCTGGCGTTAGTAATGCTTTCAAACTTGTAGTTCCAAAAGTCAAAGTATCACCTTCTGCTATGAATTTTTCAGGATTTGGTTCTGGCGATGGCGTTACAGCGAAGCCGTACATTTTACCAACTTGAGGTGACATCATCAAAACAGGTACTTCGTCCTTGTGAATTTCAATTTCTAAATTGTACTTCTCCACAATAAACGCATTACCCAACATATGGTCAACATGTCCGTGCGTCATAATTAATCGAACAGGTTTGAGTCCTTTACTTTCGATGAAATCGACTAAGCGTTTTTCTTCTTCTCGATTAGAACAACCTGGATCGATAATGACACATTCTTTTGTTTCATCATACAGAACGTACGTGTTTTCTTGGAATGCGTTAAATGTAAAAATACCTATTTCGCACATAATTCTTTTTTTAATGGATAATTGAAAATTGACAATGGATAACGTTTTCTTTAGGGTTTATTGTTTTTCTATTTTAATAGAATTAAACATAAAGTACTTATCATTCCAATCACTGTCGGGATTCTCCCAAAATACATTAGCTGCTTTTGGTCGAATGACGACATCATCAATAATGATTTCTTTAATATCTGGAACGTAAACATAATGTTTAAAACCTGTTGGTTGCGGTTTGATTTCAATTTCAACCATAACCCAGCCGTTTTGGTAATTTAATGCTTTTGCAGCATCTACGGTCACTTTATAAATCTCATTGCCTTCGGTGTCGTATAATTTATAATGCAAGTTTGGACGATGATATAAATAATCATTTTTCATCCAATAACTTAAAATCATCGTGTCATTTGCGGGCAAAGTATCATTGTATAATTCTACTGTAGTTCCTTTCCCTTGTTGCAATGCGCCTTTTCCGTTTCGAGTTGCTTCTGCTTCCAAATCATCAAAAGTCCGATGTTTGAAATAAGAAATATTTGCAATATCTGAATAATAGGGATTTCCATCAGATTTCAATTCAAATAAACTATCTTTTGCTATAAACTGTTCAATTACGTCATCTGTTTGATGCTCAAATGCTGATAATGGCACTTCGTAAAAGTGAACATGCTTAACTTTTTTAATCAGTTTACTTCTATTGACAATGCGCTGTTCATAATCTTTTAATGGAAAATCTTCGTTGTCAAATACAATTCCTAAGAATGGTTTTTGCGAGGATAATTCTGCAAGGATTTCTCTTTGTATTAAAGAGTCGCTCCACATTTGTCCGATTTTCATCGACTTTTCAATCGGCATTCTCGGACTTGCCGCATTCATCATTGGCAAACCTAAATGATAAGAAAAGTGAAAACTTTCCCGATATGAAACTCGACTATTGAAAATACCTAGCTTTTCAGAACCTTTATAAATCAATGGCAAACCAATCATCGCTTGATAATCACCTACCTTGAAATCAACTGTATTTAAAGAATCTATATATTCCTGAAGATATCCGTCTTTGAAAAAATTCTCTTTGAAAACATAGGCATTCGCTTGACGAACGTGTTTCAAATAAGCGTAATCATTCGCAAACCATAATACTAGCATTGAAACCATAAAAAACTGCGCCATCGGCTTCAATTTCTTTTGTAAAAATCGCTTGTATAAAAGGTAAATATAAGACGCTGCATAAACGGTAAATACATAATAAAATACCCAATTGAAGCGACCAACGGAACGGAATTGTTTGAGTTGTGGAATATAATCC
This sequence comes from uncultured Saprospiraceae bacterium, assembly GCA_964564885.1. Classification (GTDB taxonomy): domain Bacteria; phylum Bacteroidota; class Bacteroidia; order Chitinophagales; family Saprospiraceae; genus CAKZLL01. The sequence goes on from CAZMEH010000014.1 coordinate 5,010, forward strand.
AATAAACCTTGCATGCCCCAAACGAACGGAACTGCCATTGAAAACATCAACAATAACACGCCAGACCACATAAATTGATTCAATCGAGGCATTGAAGTAAATCGAACGAAACGAATAAAACGCTTTTTAATCGCAAATCGAATCATTCGTATTATTGTAAAAATAAGTAC
>CAZMEH010000015.1:0-1817 GCA_964564885.1 uncultured Saprospiraceae bacterium
GGTGAAGGTTTTATTCAAAAAGACAATAAAGTCATTTTCGAAGTTGTACCGAAATCATTAAATGTGATTTTACCAAGAAATGGAAAGTACTGATTTAATTACGAATTACGAATATTTGCTTTGCGAACCTTAGCGAAACCTTTGCGCCCTTTGCGAGAAAAAATACTTCTTTGCAAACCTTAGCGCATCTTTAAAATAAAAATAATGGGTAAAAAAAGTAAACGAAGCGGAATAGTCTTTTCAACAAATCCAGAATTTGACTATTCATATGATGATGAAATAGGTGATGTTGAAACATTACCAGCAAACAAACAACAACTCAAAGTTTGGATTGATAAAAAGAAACGTAAAGGCAAAGAAGTTACTTTAGTCACAGGCTTCGTCGGAACAGAGGAAGATTTAAAAGCATTGGGCAAAACGCTTAAAACCAAATGTGGCGTTGGTGGAAGTGTTAAAGATGGAGAAATCATAGTTCAAGGAAATCAACGAGAAAAAGTAGTCGCACTATTGGTAGAAATGGACTACAAAGCAAAGAAAGCTGGTGGAAATTAAAAATATAAAAATTCTGTTAGTTCGTCCTGCGACTAACCGTGAGTTTTCTATTTAATACTGAGTTTTTTAATTTATAAAATAAAAAATCGTAAATTCGGGAACGAAACACAAATAGAATTGTTTAAAGAGCATAAGAACAACAAGCAAATCTCCATATCTTCAATATTTAGTGCCTGCCTGCAATTCTACTATATCAAATACAATTAAAATTTTTAAAAAAATAATGACAAAGAATAAAATTAAAGGAAATAAATTAACTCCAAGATTACTAGCATACGAAATACTAAAACTCTTCAAACGAGCACCTCGAAAACGATTTAACGCAAAACAAATTATAAATAAGTTAAAAATTGAGAATAATCGCTCTTCCGTTGAATCTGCATTAGAAGATTTAGTAGAGAAAGATAAAATCTTACCAATACAAGAAAAAGATAAATTTCGTCTAAATAAAGATTCTTTTGGAAACGGAGCAGCACAAACTGAAACGGGTACTGTCGATATGACAAGGTCGGGCGCAGCTTTTGTGGTTTGTGAAGGATTAGAAGAAGATGTTTTTGTGCCAACTAGGCATATGAATAATGCTTTAGATGGTGATAAGGTCAAAATAACTTACGAGAAAAGACCAGGAAGAAGAAGACCAGAAGGAAAAATACTGGAAGTCGTTGAACGTGCAACTGAACATTTTATTGGAACATTGAAAAAGTCTGATAAGTACGCTTTTGTGGTGACCGACAACCTAAATATGTTCACGGATATCTTTATACCGTTAAGTGATCTCGGTACTGCAAAGGACGGTGACAAAGTAGTTGTTAGGGTTGAAAAATGGCCTTCAAGAACTCGTAAAAGTCCAGTTGGTGTGATTACAGAATCACTCGGAAAGCCTGGAACTAACGACGTAGAAATGAAGTCGTTGTTGATTCAGAATGGTTTTGAATTGAGCTTTCCAGCAGACGTAATAGCAGAATCTGAAAGATTATCTGAAGTAATGGATAAATCAGAAATTGCGAAACGTAGAGATTTACGAGAAGTCACTACTTTAACGATCGATCCGTTGACTGCAAAAGATTTTGATGATGCAATATCTATTCAATATCTAGAAAACGGACATTGCGAAATAGGTGTTCATATCGCAGATGTTACACATTACATAAAAGAAGGTTCTGCACTTGATAAAGAAGCTTTGGTTCGTTCTACTTCGGTTTATTTGGTAGACAGAGTATTGCCGATGTTGCCAGAAAAGCTGTCAAATGGTTTATGTTCACTTC
>CAZMEH010000016.1:0-3241 GCA_964564885.1 uncultured Saprospiraceae bacterium
CCGAAATCTTCTATTGTCTATTCGTAATAACGGTTCTTTAAAGGTTATCATAAGAAACGGACATTTGTTATTCAATTGAATTTTTTTAATATTATAAGAATAAGAAAATGTGTATCCCACTGCCAATTAGAGCTTTCATAAAAATACAAATTACAATGATTGATCATTTTTAATATCAACGTACCTGCCTATTCTAGAAATATTAATGGTTAATTTACGTTCTAACCAAGCTTTCAGACCAAATAAATAAACAAAACACTTATTTGTTTTCACTTTAATCTGCTAGGTCAATATTTTTTTACATTCGGATATTTTGTTAATTTTAAAAATTATAATTATTTAGATACTTAGTTAAAAAAACCTAACCATTGTTTCTAAATGTTGTTTTACCAAATCTCTGTTATAAATACATAACCTAGTATGATTAAAACAATCAAAGTTTATTGATTTTTCAGTAAAAGTCCTTGAACAGTATCAAACAACAAAATTGAAAACTCTATCCTTTGGCAAAGTCAACAAGCTTTTTTGCTTATTCAATTTGTCAAAGTATCAAAACTCTTTTACATGAAACTCATGACGAAGCAAATTCTATTTTTATTTTTTTTATCTTTCTTAGGTACAACTGAATTAGTCGCACAAGACCTCGAAAGTGCTGACAAACTATATGAAATCCACGCTTTTGACGCTGCCATCAAAATGTATGAAGCAGTCATTAAAGCTGATCCGAATGAAGTTCGAGCTTATGCCAATATTGGCGATTGCTACCGAAGAACAAACAGAATGCAAGAGGCAGCTAACTGGTATGCCAAAGCTATTAATACAGGAAAAGCTAGTCCAGCAGTGTTTTTTCACTATGGTTTGGTGCTCAAAGGACTTAGTCGATATACAGAAGCTAAAGAATGGTTCAAATCCTATAGCTCAGTTGACGCTAGAAAAGGTCGATTGTTTGAAGCTAGTTGTGATTTTGCTATTCAACAAAAAAGTAATCAAGCAGTTTATCAAATAACTAAGGAACTGATCAATAGTAATGCAGCTGATTTTGGAACTTCACTCAATGGTACCAACGTGATCTACTCCTCTTCACGATCAGATATGGGTGACAACTCAACTTGGTTAAATAGCAATAGCAGTCAAATGCTAATATCGAGTGCTAACTGGAAAGGAAATCTTAAAAAAGCGGAGGTACTACATAAAGGTATCAAAACAAAGAAAAACGTTGGGCCTGCAAGTTATTCGGTAGACGGTAAAAAGGTTTATTATACGGTCAATAATTTTGAAAATGGTGTTCGTTGGTTAAGCGGCAATGGCTTGGTCACTAGCATCGAAGAAGCAACCGTAAACGCTGATGGCTCATGGTCTGAGGCTAAACCCTTACCATTTAATACCGAAAACTATTCTGCGGGATTTCCTACTATTTCTATTGATGGACGTAGCATTTATTTTTCCTCTGACAATCCTGACGGTGAAGGTGGTTTCGATATTTATGTATCGACTAAAAAAGGTGATACTTGGTCAAAACCTACCAACCTTGGAAAAACAATAAATACCGCAGGCGATGAAATTACGCCATATCTTGACCGAAATATCTTATATTTCTCCTCTAATTGGCATCAAGGGTTCGGTGGTTTTGATATTTTCAGGGCTCAAATGGTCAGCTATAATTGGAAAAACCTGAGAAACCTTGGAAAGAATATCAACTCAACTAGAGATGATCTTTGCTATACTTACAACAGAGATGAAGGTTATGGATACATCACTTCTAATCGTTTAGGCGGAAAGGGTGACTTAGATATTTATAGAATAGAAAATCCAGGTAATATAGTTCCAAACACAGGAAATAACAATACTTCTACAAATACAGGCAACACAGGAAATACGAGTAATAACAACAATAATTCTACCAATGGTAAAGAAGAAATTACGATAAGGGTTATTAATGCAGCTAATTTAGAAGGCGTTCCATTTTCTGATTTAGATTTTTCTAAATGTAATAACCGTGGTAATTATAAAGGTGATGCACAAGGTATTTACATCTTTGATGCGCCGTCTGGATTTGATTGTCAAGTGACTCTTTCTAAAAATGGCTTCGAATCAAAAATGATCAGCTTGAAAAGTGCTGGTGAAGCTAAAAGAACTATTGAAGTCAAATTAGATCCTAAAGGAGATGGCTTTGCAGGATTTGTTTATGATAAAACAACTAAAAATGCTGTCCCAAATACGCTAGTTACAGCTTTGGACTTAACTTCTGGTCAACAAATACAAGTATTAACTAATAATGTTGGGCGTTATATACTTGGTCTTAAAGCAAATACAAGCTACTCTATCAGCTTGTCAAAAGTAGGTTATGTCAATTCTAATATTCAACTGAATACTTTAGATGGTACAAACAAAAATATTCTAGGACAACAAACATTAGCTAGATCAGGAACAACTAATCCAGATATTAACGGAACGATAACCGATGAGGTTCCAATTATTTCTGGTGACCGTGGTGCAAATTCCGAAGAGCCAGGCTGGGCAGTTCAAATCGGTGTTTTCTCAAAACCAAATATTATTGAGCTACAAAAACTTAAAGTTTATGGAAATGTTTTCCGTGAGCCTAAAGGAACAATGATGAGCTACAAGGTCGGTACTTATACTTCTAAAGACGAAGCAGTCTTTATTAAAAATAAAATCACCAAACAGACAGGTACTTACAAAGATGCTTGGGTAACGCCTGTTTATGATATGGAAGTATTGCGTAAAACGCTTATCGAAGAAGATGTAACAGAGGCTGATTATAAAAAGGAAACTGAAAATAGTGATGCAGGAATTGAACTTGCGCCTCCTGGCGTTACTTACAAGGTACAATTAGGTGTTTACAGAAACTTAAAATGGTTTCCAGAAGAGAAGTTTTCTGATTTAGGTCAACTTGAAATTAGACCTAGAGCATTAGCGAATGGAGACGAAGCAAATGTCGTTCTTCTTGGTAATTATAATTCAAAAGCAGAAGCAGAGCAAATGAAAACACTAGTTGCTTCTCGTGGATTGGCGCAAGCATATGTTGTTTCTTACAAAAACGGAAAACCCGTTAAGTAATAAAGAAGTGAGAAGTCAGATCATTCGCTTCGCTCATTGTCAGAAGTCAGACCGATTATAGGTAAATTACAAAGACCTTTTAAGCAATACTGCTTAAAAGGTCTTTTGTATAAAACAGATTAAATAATCAATTTTAATATGCTTTTTAGACAATTAAATATTT
>CAZMEH010000017.1:0-8829 GCA_964564885.1 uncultured Saprospiraceae bacterium
GATAAAACTAAAGTTGATATTTTAATAATTTTATTTAAACGCCTTCCTGTTTTACTTGCAAACCATTTATAAAGTGATTTTTTTTCTAACCCTTCATTGGACTCTCCCAAGATAGGAGAAACACTACATCGGACTTTTTCAATGATTAGATTAATAAAATTAGAAACTGGGTGAAGGGTGAAAAATATAGATAATTGAAGACTCAAATAAATACAAACTATCCATTTTAATAAAATGACATATCGAAAAGTTTGGGCAGTTGTGACCAATTTTGATGGAAATATTTCAACAAAAACATAGCCTAAAACAAACCCAAACAATATTAAACAAGAAAAAATAAGAGATTTTGAATAGAATATATTTGGCTGAATATTATCATTGTAACTTAGTGTTTTTAGATCCTTATAACTTTTTTTATTCATTAAAAAGGCTAAATAACCAGCGCCAAAGAAACAAATCGCCAATATCCAAGTCTGAATAGGAAAGTAACTCGGCACATAATGATGTGGATTTCTAAAATATGCGACAATATCAACAAATTCAGTCGTTGTCATAGAACTAGAAACGGAAGCCGAGAAATAGGGAATTAAACTAGCCGCAGCGAAAAGACCGAAGACCAAAACGCTAATGAGTAATTTTCTCCAAGGAAAATATTTAAAACTAAAACGAAGATGATACAAAGCAAATGTTCCAAGAAATAGTAAACCTGTTGTCAAACCATAAAGCACTTGAAACAAACTAGCAATACCAACACAAAATATTGGAATAACCAATTTGTGGTTTGCAAAAAAGTGATAACAGGCGATAATCAGCATCGGAAAAACCAAAGCTGATGGCGTCATAATACCTTCATAAATGAAAAAAGTGGATTCTGCTAGCGTAGGAGTGGGCAAGACAAGAACAAAAACGGCGGCTATTACGGCTTTGTTTTTTCGTTCAAAAATTTTATTGGAAGTCAAAAAAGTAAACCAAGCAGTTATAAACGCACAGACAATTGATAAAAATAGAAACCAAATTTGAATACCCATCAAGCTGCTGCCCAATGCCATAAACTTAGAATAATAGAATCGAGGCCCAAAGGTTTCATTCGCATTTACAAAAAAATCATTCGTCAAATAATCAGAATCCATTTCGTTGAGTATCAACGGCAATTGCGATAAATGGTCGCTATACGCAAATTGGTATTTGACTAAAGTAGTAAAAATGCTAATGATGAGTATGAAATAAAAGTAAGGTTTCAATATTCTATATTATAAGGGTCGGACGCCTTCAAGGCGTCCGACCCTTGGTTCGAAGACGAATATCGAAATTTTATTTCATTATTTAATACTCTTTTTTGGTTCTTCGCACACTTGCAAGCTAGATTGTACTTCTTCAAGCGAAGTAAAGCCATTACTATTACCAAAGGAATTATTGATATAATTAATGACATTTGTAATATCAATCTCGTTGATATCATCGACGCCATACATGATTCCATTGTATTCTTGACCATTAACGATGATAGGTTCTTCTATACCATATTTAATAATACAAGCAATTCGATTTTTGTGTTTGACCAAAAAATCCGAACCTGCCAAAGGCGGAATCAACAAAGCCAAAGATTGACCATCTGCTTGATGACAAGTTTGACACTTTTGCTCGTACACCCATTTCCCATCAGAATACATATCATTTCTACACGAATGTAAAATGGTGGAAAATGCTAAAACTAAAAACGCTAAAATTACTTTATTCTTTCTTTTCATTTAATAATTTCTCGATGTCTTTTAAGAAAATATCTGTTTCGTCTGCATTTGTTCCATCAGAACAACTGCCACGCATTCTACCTTGTCCGTCCATCAAAATGAAACGTTTGCTGTGTAAATAACCGCCTGGTTCAGTAGCATCTTCCTCATAAGGAATATAATACGCCTTAGCCATTTTTTTAATTTCAGCTCTATCGCCAGTAACAAAATGCCATTTTGAAGCACTCACTTGTAGTCTATCAGAAAAAACCTTAAGCCTTTGCACGGTGTCATTTCTTGGGTCAATGGAATGAGAAAGCAAAATAATCTTATCATTATCTTTGTACTTATCATGAATACGCAGCATTTCCCTTTTCATCGCAGGACATTGCGTTGGACAACGAGTGAAGAAAAAATCAGTCACATAAATCTTATCTTTAAAGGTTTCGTTCGTTATCGTTTCGCCATTTTGATTAGTAAAAGAAAAACTAGGAATAGTATCCTTTATAACTGGCAAAGGTGCTTTTTCGTCGTATTCAACCACTTCAATCCCTAAAGGATTGCCTAAAACATCCTTATCTGGAGATATTTTGCAACTCATCACAAAAAAACAACAACCTAAAATGCCTAACAATATTTTATTCATAGAGTAATAATTGTAAAAAGATAACAAGATTAGACGTTAGATGTTTTCAAAATCTAGCGTATACACACAAGTATTTATATTAAACAGCGTAAAATACAAAATGGCTTTTTTTATTTAAAACACACGTTTACTAAACCTTTAAAGTTTAGTAAACGTAACCTTAAGCTTCTAAAATAGCAATAAAATACTTGTATACATACGTTAGGTTTTGAAAACGTCTAGCGTATTTTTTGATTTAAAAATTAGTGCTCATGCCCTTCATGGTCATGTCCATCGTGATCATGATCATGCTCCTCTTCGCCTTCTAAATTAATACCTAAAGCCTTCAATACTTCATTAGCAGCATCTAGTGCTTTTTCAGAATCATCATTAATTCTTTGAACATTCTGGCGTTCTGTTTCAATGATTTTATCAACGTCTTCGTCCGTTTTTCCGGCGATACTTTTCTTTGCTGCTCCATGGTTTTCCATCCAGCTCATCATATCTTGATTGGCTTTTTCAACTTGTGTCAATACATTGTCAACCTCTTCTTTAGAAAAACCCTTTAAGACACTTTTATCCTCTTTAGCCTGTTTGAGTACTGCTTCCAAAGCTTCTTCAATATCACCAAACTGAACCCATGATTGCATAGAAACATCGTGTAGTTCATCTACTTCGCTCCACATTCCGCTGTCTGCTTCGTCTCCGTGCTGGTGACCGTCCTCATTATGATTATCTCTACAAGCCACAAAAGCCAAAACCATAAAAGCAAATAGTATTATCTTTTTCATTGTTTTAAAATTTAAAGTACTGAGAGGAGAGAAGAGAGAAGAGAGAACAGAGATATTTGTATAACATTTTTCTAAGCGTATTATTTAAATATCTCTGTTTCCTGTTTTCTTGTCTCGCCTCTTTAAAAAAATTTACACTGTAAAAATACGAAAGAGGACTTGGTTATTCAATTTTTTGATGAGTACGAATCATCGTTTAGTCGAATTTCAACCAATTAAGAATCATTTCAAATATTGAACCATCCAATATTCTCAAATTGCGAATAAATCTCATAAGAAATCCATGAATTTTAGTAACTTCATCCAATTAAAATAATGTACAGGTTGCTTTAGCTGCCTTATGTTTACTTAGGGAGCTAAAGAAGCCCGTACAAACTTTAACCTATGGATTTTTTTAAATTAAGAGGTACACTCACCAAACAGCAATCGTGGCTTTTTGGTGTGCTAGGAATCGTTGTCTTGCTCGGTGTTTGGGAATTGATGGCATATACCAAAGCAACAACAGAGCCCAAATACGAATCCGTAATGCCTAAATCAGTTGTTGGTTTAGACGAAGCAACGATTGATTCCTTGCAAATTGTTGATGATGAATTACGCAAAAATTCCACGGAAGATACGTTGATTTATTCCTTCCTACCTCGACCAGGAGGTGTTTTAATGGCGTTTGATGATGTTTATGAGGATAATTTATTTGAAAATGCTAGGAAATCAATCTTCCGAAATCTACAAGGTTACTTTTGGGCAATTATGATTGCCTTACCCGTCGGTTTTCTAATTGGACTGTTTCCAATATTCCGAGGCATGTTTAACGGACAAGTGAATGCTTTGCGATATTTACCTATTACCGCATTAACAGGTTTATTTATAGCTTGGTTTGGTTCTGGCGAAGAAATGAAAGTCTCCTTTTTAGCCTTTGGTATATTGGTTTATTTGCTGCCCGTTGTCATTCAACGGATCAACGAAGTAGCTGATATTCATTTAAAAATGGTCTTTACGCTTGGCGCAAATAGTTGGCAAACGATCAAAAGTGTATACTTTCCTGCGGTTCTCGCCAAATTATCAGACGATATTCGAGTATTGACGGCTATTTCGTGGACTTATATTATTATCGCTGAAATGCTGAACAACACAGGTGGTTTAGGTGCTGTAATTTGGCTGAAAGGTCGATTAGGACAACTGGATCAAGTCTTTGTAGTGTTGGGTGTTATCATTGCGATTGGTTTTTTACAGGATCTAATATTCCGATATTTGGATAGGGTTTTGTTTCCACATAAGCATTTCAAATCAAAAGAACCTGTGATTAAAGCACATATAGAATCTACACGCTTAGGTACTTTAGCATTTTTTATTGGTTTAGTCATTGTGATTTTAGTAGAATTACAAGTCGGCTTTTTTGTTCCTGATTTCATAATTGCAGGACGATTAGCGATGTTGGCTGGTATTGGGTTTATTGCATTTAGTGAATTCAACTTAACACAAAAGCTAAAACCTAAAGACTAACGGAAGAATTAAGAATTAGGAATTACGAATTACGAATTACGAATGGCTAAAATGATGCTGTTTGATTTGTAGTTTGTTATTGATAATGATTTAGAATTGTTGATTAGAATAGGAGAGAAGTGGTGATTGAGGAGATTCAACAATTTAGCAATTTTAACAATCAATATAATGGCAAATATACATTTTGAAGATACGAGTTTAGATAATATAGTAGATTTAAGAGGGATTTCTCAAAGTTACGATGGTGGAAAATCTTGGATAATAAAAGATTTAGATTTTTTAATTGAAGACAAACCAAAACAAGGGCAATTTGTTGTCATAATGGGTATGTCAGGTTCTGGAAAGTCAACGTTATTGCGCTATATGGCAGGATTACAAAATCCAACTGAAGGAAATGTTTTATTGCGTAATAAGCCTGTAAGCGATGAAAATCGAGTGAGTATGGTTTTTCAACGCTATTCCTCTTTGCCATGGATGACGGTTTTAGAAAACGTTGGTTTAGCTTTAGAATACAAAAATATTTCTAAAAAAGAACGAGATGAAAGAGCGATGGAGTTGATTCAAAAAGTCGGTTTAGACGGACATCAACACAAGTATGCTCAATATCCAACCTTGTCAGGCGGACAATTACAACGTGTTGCCATTGCAAGAAGTTTGCTCGCTAATCCAGAGATTCTATTGATGGACGAGCCTTTTGGTGCATTAGATATCAACACTCGTTTGCAAATGCAAGATTTGCTTTGTGAGATTTGGTCAGAACTTCATCCAACGGTTGTTTTTGTAACGCACGACGTAAGCGAAGCGGTTTATTTAGCCGATGATATTTATATTCTAAAACATGCGCCTGCGTGTTTTGTAGAACATGTTCATGTTGATTTGCCATTGGATAGACATCGTGGAATGAAACGGGAAGCTCGTTTTACGGAACTGGTTCACGAAGTGGAAGATAGAATGATCCGTGTGGCAAATATGAATGAGAAGTAGTTTTTTTAAATTAAAATTTAATTATGATACGTATTTGAAAATAATCATTTGGTTGTTTTCAAATGCGTTATTTTTTATAAAAAAATATGATAAAAAAATACAACTGGGCAATCTTAGGATTGGGAAAAATAGCCAATAAATTTGCACAAGATTTATTGCTGACCGAACAAGGAAACTTGTATGCGGTGGCTTCTCGTTCGCAAGAAAAGGCAGATGCTTTTGCAAAAGAATACAAAGCGGACAAAGCATTTGGAAGCTATGAAGCGATGATGGCAGATAAAAATATTGATGTTGTTTATATTGCTACGCCTCATGTTTTTCATTGTGAAAAGACGTTGATGTGTTTAGATGCTGGCTTTCATGTGTTGTGTGAAAAAGCCTTCGGAATGAACGAACAGGAAGTTCAATCCATGGTAGATAAAGCGAAAGAGAAGAATTTATTTCTAATGGAAGCTCTTTGGACTCGCTTCATTCCTAGCACAGAAAAAGTGTTGCAAATGATTGCTGATGATGTCATAGGTGATGTCCGATTGGTGAAAGCTGATTTTGGATTTATAGCCAAATTTGACGCAAACGGAAGATTGTTTAATAGGAAACTCGGAGGCGGTTCACTGCTTGATATTGGAATTTATCCAGTGTTTTTGTCCTTATTGACATTAGGCAAACCAAAAACTATTCAAGCTTTTGCTCAAATGACTTCAACCGATGTTGATTTAAATTGTGCGATGTTTTTTGAATATGAAAATGGTCAACGGGCTATTTTAGATTCTACATTAGACGCCGCAACCTCCATAGAAGGATGGATTCACGGCACAAAGTCTATGATTAAAATGAATAATCGTTTTCATCATTCGGAACGCTTAGAAGTGATGGATTCGAAATTAAATATCATAGAAACAATTGATCTTCCATTTGTTGGAAATGGTTATTACCATGAAGCGTTGGAAGTCATGGAATGTTTAGATAACGGTCAAACAGAAAGCAAAAAGATGCCTTTGTCTTTTAGTTTGGATTTAATTCAAACACTCGATAAAATTCGTGCAATTATTGGTTTGGAATATTAGTAAAGTAGCGCAAACAGACAAGTTGTTTGCGTTACTTTTACTAATGTCTGTTTATATTTCTAGTACTGGGTATTTTAAGTACTTGAACAAAAGTTTTACTCGGTCGAGCCTCGTGAGAGAAGTTCACGTATTCCTTTGTTTTGTAAACAATTGATAGTCAGCGTATTTTTGTCTGACTTCTCTCAGTCCCGAGCACTCGGGACGGTTTGACTTCTGTCCTCTGAATTAATATTCAGGTTCTTTTGCATTTGGATCCATATTCCTTGATGCAAAAAAGTAAAAAGTAATACCTAGTGCATACCAAGCTAAAACAATCAACCATTCAATCCCAACTAAAGCAGCAGGCATTGTCGGTAGATATAAAAAAGCCAATCCAACCGAGAAGATAACCGCTAGCGTTCCAATCAAACCACCGTATTTAACAAAATAAGGTCTGTTCATCTTTGGATGATTTTTACGCAATACTAAAAACGAAATCGCTACCATTGCATAAGCAATTAATAAACTGAAACCGCCCGCATTTACAAAAAACACCATCGCTTTACGTCCAAGTAAGGCAGAAAGAACGGCAACAACCGTCATTAAAATCAACGCATTATAAGGTGACTTGTATCTTGGATGAAGGTTCGCTAAGCTTTTAGGAATCATATTGTCTTTTGCCATCGCATAAATTGCCCGACTTCCGCCAATCATAAAAGCATTCCAACTCGTCAAGATTCCCGCAATTCCACAAGCAATTAACAACTTACCGAAAGCAGTTGAATTAAAAACAACCATTGCACCATCGGCAACAGAAAAACCTGCTCTTATAATCTCGTCTTGAGGTAATGCCATTGCTAAAGCAAAAACAACCATGATATACCAAGCAATCGCAAAAAATACGGTATATAACATGATTTTAGATACCTTTTTAGGTGAGAGATTGATTTCCTCAGCAGCTTGCGGAATGACATCAAAACCAACTAACATGAAAGGAATAACGACTAATGCTTTTGAAATTCCCGCAATTGGATTTTCTATATTAGCGAAAAGTGGCGTAAGGTTATCCGTAGAACCGCCAACGAAAAACGAACCAAACGCAAAGACAAAACCAATTATTATGATAAAAGCGGTCGCAATGGTTTGAAATTTTGCAGAAAATTTAAGTCCTAAAATATTCAAAGTGGTAATTCCAACAGCGAATAAAATTCCAAAAATGACATAACTCAAATAGACGTCATAACCTGCAAAAGTCCATAAAAGACCATATTGCATATCTGGAAAGAAGTATTCAAAAGCCACAGGAATTGCAGCAGCTTGTAACGCAACTACTGAAATATAGGTCAAAACGAGCGACCAAGTACAAATAAAGGAAGCCGTCTTCCCTAATGCTTTATAACTATAAACGTGTTCACCACCTGTTAAAGGCATTGCGGCAGCTAATTCAGCATACACCAAACCAATACAAGTGAAGATAATCGCAGCAGCTAAAAATGCGATAATACTACCGACCGAGCCAGCATCCAATAAAATTCCACCAGATAAAACGACCCAGCCCCAGCCAATAATAGCACCGAGTGCTAATGTAATAACTTCTCGTCTGCCTAAAACTTTTACAAATTGTATTTCGTCTCTTTTCTCGTCCATAATTTCTAGTTATTCTTTGATTTGATATTGGTTAGAAGGTTTGAATTGTTTTTTTATTTGTTCACGAAGGTACTTATTTTATCGAGCCATTCATTATTAGCGTTTACTAAATAATCTTCGTGTCCTGATTTCTCGAAGATGACCAATTCCTTTTGACCATTTAGGTTTTTATAAATAGCATCAATTTCTGGTCGAGTGACTCTACCATCTTTTGCGCCATATGCTAAAAGTGTCGGAATGTTTATTTGTGTTGCGTATTCCGTTGGATTATGTTGAAAAGCGTTAAATCCGTTTTGAATGCCGCCATAGAATAGCAATAAATGCGCAAATGGAAATGATGGAACATTCATCGCCTCAAATCGCTTTTTTACCGTTTGTTTCATTGTTCCAAAAGGACATTGAATGATGATTCTGTCTGGTTTTAAATCGTAATCATGGATAGATTTCATAATCGCTACTGCGCCCATCGAATGACCAAATAGTATTGTTTTTTGATTTGGAAATTGTTCCTT
>CAZMEH010000018.1:0-2211 GCA_964564885.1 uncultured Saprospiraceae bacterium
CATTCTTAATAGTTATGGACATATGTAATTCTATTTTTTTGAAGATTGGTATTAATTATATACATAAAATTTCAAATTGAATCTATATAAAAACATACAGCGATTCTCGCTTTAGAATAAAATATTGTAAACTCATTCCAAAGCAGGTATTTTGACCTGCTGTCGTTTAATAATAAAACGATAAACAGCGTTCATTGACATAGTTGGTAAGAGATAAAAAATACTTCTTACTTTTTCCCAAAGAGATTTAAAGGTTTTACAGACAGTTTTCGCTGCTTGAAAATCTTTGTCTAAGTGTTGTGCAATTTGGTCAACTAAAAAAGCGACAAAAGTTAGTATGGCAAAATTAGTTGCCAAATATTGTACACCATGTCCATAGTTATGTTCCAAATGGTATCCTTGATTTTTCAATGTATTGAATGTTTCATTCTCAATCTTCCATCGAGAACGAGCTATTTTTACTAATTCCTGAACATTATCTTGAGTAATTTCAACGTCAGTTACCCAAGTAGAATAAAAAAGTTGTTTACCTGATTTTATCTCCGTTTCAGTGTATTCAAAATAGTTGGTCAAGATTTCTTGATGTTGACCGTTGAGAATGAACCCATTAGCAAAATTTACGATACATTTCTTTCCATCTCGTTTCCAAGTTAAACCTTGTAATTGGTTCTTTTTTCGCAATGCTTCTACTTGTATATCGACGTAAGTCTGACCTTTTGTACCGATAATGTAACTCATATTTTCAGCAATTAATGCTTTTATATGTGGACCATTGATATAGAGTGCATCAAAAATTGCAATAATTTTTTCACTTCTTGTCGCACAATGTGGCAGCGAGCAGTAGTGACGTTGGTTCAAACGAGGTTTCTAATTACCAAATTTCTTTCTCTCCCATATATCGAAGTAAACTTGAGACTTTTTTTAAATCAAGGGAAGTCGGCTCTCTTTCCACAAGTGTTTTGGATAATATTTCCCAATCTTCATATAGCTGTCCCATAGTGAAATCTGACGGGTCTTTATAAGGCTCATATAATTCTTCAGACCTTATATGCCAGTAATAATCTTTGTCTATTTCGATTTCTCCATTTGCTCCATGCACTTCTTTCATCCGTGCAAATATCTTAGAAAAAATCTTTTCTAAATCAGTGATTTTTATTTTTAAATCATTCATAATCGGTAATTTTACGGTTGCGCACCATCCTGTTTTTTTAATACATCATTTATATTTTTTTGAGTAACGAGCAACACGTTGGTTCAAGCAAGGTATACAGACAGTTATACGCGCAGTTTAAATATAATTTTTTTAATCATTCTTTTGTGATAAGATTGCAGTGTCTTAGTAATGGCGATTAAAATGAATGTCTTTTTTTTAATTGATACTTTTATCAAAAAATGGACAGCAGTTTTAAAATTATTTTGAACTAAGCACCCGCATGGAAAGGTATTCTACCAAAAAACTAATGGGATAAGGGACTTTATTTTGTCACACAATCTTTTTTTATAAAAGTGTTGAGTTGAAATCGCATTGTTTTGCATCTAAAGCAATGTGGTTTTAACTCATTTTGAGATAGACTCTTAATAATCTAATATAGATGGTTATAAAAAATCATATTTAATGAAAAATAGAAAAATTTATATTGTTTGTTTACTTCTTACTTGGATGTATGTTTCTTGTTCTTTGGAAGGAAAACATAATGAGTTAGTAGAATTTGAAAAATATGGTACAGGAACACAAGCAATCATTTTAGTTGGTGGGCTAATAGGTAAAAATAATGACTATTTAAAAGAGGTGGCACAAAAACTGACAAAGTTTAACACTTCTGTATATGTTCCAAATTTTTATTCAACAACGAAGAAAAAAAGAACTTTTGCGGAAGTCAGCATTAATCAATTTATAAATGATATAGAAAACTTACGTAAACATCAAAAAATAGAAAAATTGATATTAATTGGACATTCATTTGGTGGAACATTATCACTGATTTATTCTTCAAAACATCCTAAACATGTTAGTTCGTTATTGTTATTAAATCCAGGTTTTATTGATTCAAAAAAATATAATAGAGGTGAAAATTCTGCATTTAATAAATTGATAGAACCAAAAGATAGTTCTTTTTTATTTTTTGAAAGTTTCATGAAAGGAGAAATATCAGATATTGTGTTTCATAATAAAATTGATTCGATACAAATAAACAATTTAATTTATAAAAA
>CAZMEH010000019.1:0-9745 GCA_964564885.1 uncultured Saprospiraceae bacterium
TAAATTGTATTTAATTTTGTCTATTTATTAAATGAGCTTCGTCTTGAAAATCAAGCATCTATCAATAGTTTTAGAATGAGTTCTTAAACAAGTTCAATATTAAGGATATACTCTCAATATCTGTATCAAAAGCAACAACTTCTTAGTTGACTACAAAAAGTAATGAAAAAAATAATATTATTTATCTACTGCACCTTATGTTTTGCTTCCATATTAGAAGGTCAAAACACAAAGGTTGTGAAAGGCGAGGTGCTTAATGTAACGGGTGATGAGTCGTTAGTTGGTGCATTATTGATACATCCGCCGTCCAAAATAGGAGGTGTAGCAGGAGCAGATGGTTCTTTCAGAGTAGAAATACCAGATAGTATTAACTATTTAGTCGTTTCTTACCTAGGTTATTATCCTCAAAAGCTATATCTAAATTGTGATAGTTGCGAATACAAAGTTTATTTATTGGGAGATATGCTAACAGTAGAAGAAGCGATTATTTATGCTTACAATATTGATAAACATCCGTATTCTTCTGTACAAAGTATTCGCCCAAATATTTTTAACACTGCTGAGGGTACATCTATTTCCAATATCTTGAATACCGTTCCAGGTGTTTATATGCATACGGGTTCTTTGAATACTAATCGAATTACGGTTAGAGGAATTGGCGCAAGATCTGCATTTAGTACAAGAGGAATTAAAACCTATTACAACGATATTCCGATTATTAGTGGAGACGGCGAATCTATTATTGAAGATTTAGATTTGAATACTTTAGATAATATTACGGTTTTGAAAGGACCTTCTGGCTCTACATTTGGCGCACCGCTCGGTGGAGCTATTCTATTAAATAACGGTTATTTTGGTAACTCTAACTTCACGTCAGACTTTTCTATGGGTAGTTACGGTCTATGGCGAACAACGAATCGATTAAAATTACATGAGCCAAAATTACTTCTTCAAGTTTACCAATCCAGTATTCATGCTGAAGGTTACAGAGAAAATAATCATTATTCGAGAGATGCAATCGGTTTCAATGGTCGCTATCGACTGAATAAGCACACGTTTGCTTTTATTGGAAATAATATTAATTTATTTGCTGAAATTCCAAGTAGTATAGACTCGCTTACTTATGCGACTAATCCAAGTGATGCGGCATCTACTTGGGCAGCTACAAATGGAAGAGAGGATTACGGAACGACTATTTTAGGTTTTAATCATAAATATATAGATGATTTTGAAAATGGAATAAAAGTGAGTATTTCAAATAGCCTTTTCTCTAACCTAAAAGAGAATTATGAAATTCGTCCGTTTAATATCTTGACTGAAAATGCTCAAAATGGTGGTTGGCGTTCTTTGATGAAAGTGGGAAAAGTATTTAAAAACTGGTCTGTTGATTACTCGATAGGAGCGGAATTGCTTCTTGAACGATACGAATGGAAGACATTTGAAAATGAAGATAATGGTACTCAAGGAGAATTACTGACTAACTTTTTAGAAAGAAGAACATTTGTAAATGTATTCAATGAGTTAGAGTTGAAGTATAATAATCTAAGTATCGTTGCAGGATTGAATGTAAATCAGACTAAGTATGCCGTTGAGAATCAAAATCCGTTGGATACTATTAATCAAAATGGCGAACACAACTACGGTTGGACGGCTTCTCCTAAAATAGGTGTCAGTTACAATTTCAAAACCTATTATATTGCTGATTTAAGTGTTTATTCTAATATGAGTCATGGTTTTTCTATGCCTTCTATTGGTGAGACTTTGCAGCCTAATGGTACAGTTAATATGGATTTGAAACCAGAACTTGGTTGGAGTTTTGAAATGGGAACACGAGGAAATTTGTTTGATGGACGTATTTTATATGATTTTACGATTTATCAAATGAATATTAAAAACCTGATTGTAACAGAAAGGATTGGTCCAGATGAAACCATTGGTGTTAATGCAGGAAAGACGCTTCATGAAGGTTTGGAGCTTTCTTTTAAATACACTCAGCCTTTTTTTAGCGGTCAAGAAATAGTTTTTTCAAATACTTATACATCAAATGATTTTACGTTTACTGAGTTTGTTAATGATGGAAATGATTATTCTGGAAACTTACTAACAGGTGTTCCTAAAGGTGTTTGGAATTTTAAAATTGATTGGGATGGAAAAGAACGGATTCCATTTTTTGCGACTATTTCCTTACAAGGAATAGACGAAATTCCAATGAATGATGCGAATACGGCATTCTCTGAAAATTACTGGGTATTCAATTTTAAAGCAGGTTATCAAAAGCGTTATCGCAAAATGAAAGTAAATACGTACGCAGGTATTAATAATGTCTTTAATGAAAAATATGCTTCAATGATAGCGATTAATGCACGGAGTTTTGGCGGTAATGCACCACGTTATTATTATCCTGGATTGCCTAGGAATTATTATTTTGGTATGAAAATTAGTGTTGATTTTTAGGAATTAGTATAAAAATTAAAAAATGGAGTTCCAAAAAGGAGCGGTTCAAATAAAATTGCGAAATAAACTATCCTCGCTAATATTTTGAAACCTAAGGGGCGTTTATGTGGATTGTCTTTATGAAAGAAATACCAAATCAAAGCAATAAAAACATAGACAAAAGATCCATAAACCGCAATTAGTAACATTTCATTACCTCCAGGCCAAGACATTATTTTGTACAGCACTCCAGAAATACTCGGAGTTAAAAAAATGATCATTGATAGTTCTGTAAATATAATGTCTTTTGCTTGATACTTATCTGTCTTAAAAACATACCAACCAGCGAAAATATAAACAGCCGTTAATAGTAGAAGCATCTGCGCAAGTAAAACTAACGAGCCATAGAGATAACCTCCAACTCCCAATAATAATGGAATTGCTTCTAATAAATTAGCAAACACACGATTCTTAGGTGTGTTTACTACGTTTTCTGAATTTTTTATTTCTTCTCTGTCTATTGTGTTATTACTATCCATCAGCTTGTTTTTTTATAAATGTAAGAAATTACAATTATTTAATATAACTAGATGCCCTAAATATCCATGTCAAAAGTGCCGCTTATTTAAGGGCACCCACTTAGTTATTTCATAAAGTTTTTCAACATTAATATTAGCTATTCTTCTAAAGTTGTAAAATGATGTAATGCCTAATCTGCGTAAATCACTAATTTTTAATGTGTCTGTAAGAAATCATGATGTAGTGATGTCCTGAATTTGCAAGCTTAGAATAATAGCTCTAATATTAGCTAACTTGTTGATAGTCAATACGTAATAGGGAAAGGTGTTTTAGTTTTATAAATAATAGTAAAACTATTATTTGAAAAAGTTAATATATTTTATTAATTTGTAAAACAATTTTTTAAGGTTGTTGTCTACATATAATAAATAGTTCTACTTTTTATCGAAAAAGTCGATATAAAAATAAATAGTTAAAAGCTCTTTAAAACAGAATTATTAAGGCGTCAAAAGTTTTACTAAAAAAATTACAAGAAAAAAATTACAAGAAAAAGATGAGTAAAGAAAATCAAAAAAATCAAAATATATTTGCAAACCTAGGCAATGATTTCCCTGCAAGTATTGTCGTCGCATTAGTTGCCGTTCCGTTGTGTTTAGGAATTGCATTAGCATCTGGCGCACCGTTATTTTCTGGTATCATTTCTGGAATTGTTGGAGGAATCGTAGTTGGTGCAGCGAGTGGCTCGCCATTAGGCGTAAGTGGTCCTGCCGCAGGATTAGCGGTAATCGTATTGATGGCTATTCAAGAATTAGAAGCATTTAATGTATTCTTGATGGCAGTTGTATTAGCGGGCTTTTTTCAAATCATTTTTGGATTTTTGAAAGCAGGAATCATAGGATATTATTTTCCATCCAATGTAATAAAAGGAATGCTAGCGGGAATAGGCGTGCTCATTTTCTTGAAGCAAATTCCTCACGCTGTCGGGTATGATAAAGACTATGAAGGTAGTTTATCATTTCAGCAGCCAGATGGACACAATACTTTTTCGGAGTTGTTTTATATGTTCGAAGCGGTCAATACGGGCGCAGTGATTATTACTGTTTTATCATTAGTCATTTTGATATTATGGGAACAGCCATTTATGAAAAAGCCTATTTTTAGAATTTTATCAGGTCCTTTGATGGTTGTCGTTTTAGGAATTATTTTGGCTGGTACTTTCGCAGGAATGACAGGTTACGCACTTTCACCAGAGCATTTGGTTCAAATTCCTGTCATTAAAGGATTTGGAGAAATCACAACGCTACTGACTTTTCCTGATTTTACGGCAATCAATAATCCGATAGTTTGGAAAACAGGTTTTGTTATCGCTTTAGTGGCAAGTATCGAAACGCTACTTTGTGCCGAAGCAACCGATAAATTGGATCCTCAAAAGCGTGTTACGCCGATGAACAGAGAATTGAAAGCCAGTGGGTTAGGTAACTTAGTTTCTGGTTTGATTGGCGGTTTGCCAGTGACGCAAGTAATTGTGCGTAGTTCGGTGAACATTCAATCTGGCGGACAAACTAAAATGTCAGCTATTCTACATGGTGTCATTTTATTAATCCTTGCTTTAGCGTTGCCTTTCGTTTTGAACATGATTCCATTGGCTAGTTTAGCAGCTATTTTGATTATGGTTGGTTACAAATTAGCAAAACCTTCCTTGTTCAAACAAATGTACAAATTAGGTTGGCCTCAGTTTTTACCATTCTTAGTGACTATCGCTGGTATCGTAATGACGGATTTGTTGACTGGAATTGCAATGGGAATGGTCGTAGCGGTATTTTATATCTTATATACGAACTTCAAAAAACCATATTTTTTCTATCCTGAGAATCGCAAAGAAGGTGAGCCGATTGTATTGGAATTAGCAGAAAATGTTACTTTCCTTAATAAGGTGAGCATTTTACAAACTTTGGAGCACTTGCCAGAAAATTCAAAAGTGATTATTGATGCATTCAAAACGGTCAGTATTGACCCAGATGTAGTTGAGATTATCCAAGATTTTAAAGCGAATGCAAAGTATAAAAATATTGAGTTGGAGATTAGAAATGGAAATACAGACAATAGTGAAAATTCATTTAAATCGCTTCAAGAAACATTTAAAAATGGTGCTTTTTAAGAAAAAAACTAGAAGAAAAAAGAATATAGATATTTTACTAGAAGTATAGAATTATTCAAATATCTAAACTGCAAGCGATTAAATGACTTTAAGATTGAATAATTTGGTTAGGGTTAGTCTATAAGACTAGCCCTTTTTTTATTTTTTGATTGGGTGAATGATGAATTGTTCTCTTAAAAAAGTAGTATCAATAATGAATTTATGGTTTTTGAAAAGCGTTTCATGAAATTCGTATTCTACATTAAGGGCTTGTGGTGAAGTATCCTTGAAAGTCTTAGCAAATTTGGAAACGCTATCTTTTGTCGCTAATGATTGACCGTTAACTTTAGCCTTGAATTTAGATATTCTACGGTAATCGTCGCAAGGCGGATTTAAGTATAATTTTCCAGTTGATTTATTTCCAACTTTCAGTATTTCCGTAAACTGAACTTTTGGATGAAAAGTATCAAAACAGCAACTAATCACAGTTCCACCAATCTTACCAGCTAAAAAATCAAGACAAGAAGCTGTATTTTGATAAATCTGATTTCTTTGAAAAGCTGTTTTATAATCTAAATCATTAAATAGAAGAGCATTTTTAAAAGAAGTTCTTTCTAACAAACCTTCAACTTCCTCATCGGAGATAATTGGACTTTCTTTAGATGCTTGCCAAAGTAAGTCAGCCGTATTTTTATAAAAACCTTGAATGATTTGGTAAGTATTCGTATCAGCATCTTTTAGCTTTTCTTCTAACGCCTTAGTTGCAAGTCTTTGAAATTATACAATTTGACTACCAAAATCTAGTAACGGTTTATCATCGGGACGTTTCACAATCACAGCTTCAATATCTAATTGTAAATTATAATTCACCGAATCCATCAAGGCTGAACTATTCTCAAAATTACATCACCAATAGCTTTTTAACTTCGCTTCTTGTCGATTAGTAATAGGCGAAAAGAACAAGCTATTCGCACAAAGCAAACTGCCAATCAATATCAAAAAACTAGGAAAATATTGTATAAACCTATTCTCTTTCGTCACTTATGTTTTATGATATAATACAAAAGTAGGAGAGAAGTAACAGTTGAATAATTGAACTGCCGAATAATTGAATGAAGAACAATTGAAGTTATAGTTTTCAAAATGAAAGAATAAACTATGACAAATAAGTATTAAAAACTGCAATTCTCTTTCATTCGGCTGTTCAATTATTCAATTGTTCTGTTGCTCTATTGTTTGAATCTCCGTATATTGATAAAAAACAGAACAAATATGTTGACTAGAGCAGATAAAAAAATATTACGAGCAGACCTATTTCGACATTTAGACGGCTTAGTAACCGCACCAACCGCATTTATATTATTTGATAAAGGTGTTTTGAAATACATCTTAGAACAGAAACAAATTTCTATTAAAGAACTATCCAATCATTTCAAAGCCAATGAAGGCTACTTGAATGTTGCGCTTAGAATACTGTGTTCGCAAGGTTGGTTTGACTATTCCTTGAACAATGAAACTGACGAAGTTCATTATTTAACCAACGAAAAAAGCAGCATTGCATTTGAATACATTGAGTATTATAAAGATGTTGTCAACTTATTGAAGTTATCAGGAAAATACCATCCTCGACTATTTCAAAAAGAACCATTCAGCGCATTAGAGCATATTTTTGATAAATTTAAAACTAATTATAATATCGTTTTATCAACCGATGAAACGACTAGAACCATTCAAAAACAAATCCTAAAACACATAGAAGGCTTAATAATAGCGCCTTCAATTGTTGCTTTGGGAATGACTGGAATGTTCCATAAATACTTCATGGAAGCATCATTTCGACCAGAAGAATTTCATGAAGATGCGAATAGTTTTGGCGCAATGCTCGACTTTTTTACGCATCTTGGTTGGTACAAAAAACGAAAATCAACTTACCAATTCACAGATAAAGGTTTGTTTTTTGCAAAAAGAGCAAGTGCTTACGGCGTAACGGTTTCTTATCAAAATACTTTCCGACACTTAGACGAATTGATTTTCGGTAATCCAAATATTTTGCGAGACGTACCAGATGGCGAACCAGAAAAACACGTTGACCGAAAAATGAACGTTTGGGGCAGCGGCGGCGCACATGGCGCCTATTTCAAAAAGGTAGATGAAATCGTTATTTCGTTGTTCAATAAACCAATTCACGAACAACCAAAAGGAATTGTAGACATGGGCTGCGGTAATGGCGCATATTTACGACATTTGTATGAAGTCATCGAACAGCGCACGCTTAGAGGTCAAATGCTGGACGATTATCCATTGTTTTTAGTTGGTGCAGATTACAATGATGCGGCGCTGAAAGTAACGAGAGCAAATTTGATTAGCGCAGATATTTGGGCAAAAGTGATTTGGGGCGACATTGGAAGACCCGATTTATTAGCGAAAGACTTGGAAGAAGATTACGGAATCGAGCTAAAGGATTTATTGAACGTAAGAACCTTTCTCGACCACAATCGAATTTGGGAGCAACCCAAAGCGATTGCAACAAATAGAATAAGTGAATCAACAGGCTCATTTGCGACTCGTGGTCAGCGAATTAGTAATAATGAAGTAGAAGATAATTTGCTAGAACACCTTAAAAAATGGTCACCATATGTTCAGAAATTCGGTTTGTTAGTTATCGAATTACACACCGTTCCACCAGAACTAGTTGCTCAGAACCTAGGAAAAACGGCAGCTACGGCTTATGACGCAACACATGGTTTTTCAGATCAGTACATTGTAGAAATTGATGTTTTTCACAAGATTGCAAAAGAAGCAGGCTTATTTCCAGATGAAAAGCATTTTGCAAAATTCCCAAATTCCGACTTGGCGACGGTAAGTATTAATTTATTGAAAGGCAAGTAATATAAACGAATAAGGGTCGAACGCTTCAAAAGCGTCCGACCCTTATCTTATAAATGAAAATCTGATTTCAGATTATCCCATTTCAGCAACCACCTCTTTTACTTGAGGAACCATGCGCTTCAACATACCTTCGATACCAGACTTCAAGGTTACCGTAGAAGAAGGACAACCGCTGCAAGAACCTTGCAATAAAACAGTTACTGTTCCTTCGTTATACGCTTGAAACTCTATATTTCCACCATCCATTTCAACAGCAGGCTTCACGTAAGTATCAATCAATTCCTTGATTTGAACCACGATTTCAGCATCATCGCCGTCGTAACTTTCGATGTTTTCTTTTTCAATTTCAGCCTTAGCCGCTTCAAAACCATCTTTCATGATTTCTTTACCACTTTCGACATAAGTTTTGACAAATTGCTTCAAATTAAGCATAATGTCTTCCCACTTATAGTTCATTTCCTTTGTAACCGTTACAAAGTTATTGGTGATATAAACACCATTCACAAACGGTAAACCAAACAATTCGCTTGCCATAGGCGACCATTCGTGCGCTAATGCTTCTTCACGAAAATCAGCCGTATTGTTTGGATATAACATACGGTTAGTAACGAACTTTAACGACTCAGGATTAGGCGTTTGTTCTGTATAAATTAAAACTGGACTTTTCTTTACTGCTTCCATTGTACTATATATTTAAAATTGCAAACTAAACTTTCAACATTTTATACCGATAGTAGTCGGTATGGCATTCTGCCTACCTAGTCTGTAACTACATACAAAAGTAATGTTTAAACTCTAGTTTTTGTTTAACCTAAATAAGAATAATATTAATAAATGATGAAATTAGGACAAAATCGTTGGGCTGACTGCATTTAGAATGCCCAACCATTTCAAATATCACTTCCTTTTGTCCGAATATCTATCGGGATAAGCATTTTTAAAATGTGCTGTAAGTGTTCTTCTTTTAGATTGAATGAGGAGAAAGAGAGGTTTTCTTTGTGTTGTCATGGGTTTTTGATTAGTTTATTGCTCTATTAAAATAAGGTCTAAAAAAACATCTTTCAAATGATTGAAGTCCTTATCCATAGTGACTAAAGTCAAATCATAAACACTAGCCGTTGCAGCAATCCAGAGATCGTTTTTACCCATGTTTCTCGATGTCATTTTCAAAGGCCTATCATTTAGTTTATTTTGGCTATAAGCATCAATTTCTCCATATCTATCAATAATTGCTTGTGTATTAATGTCTATTGGGTAAACCAACTCTACTAAAGAATTAATCGTAGTTTGCCGTTTTAAACCATAATTGTATTGGCGAGTAAGCGAATTTAATTCTCCTAGTGTTACCACAGAAATAGCAACATAATTTTCATCATTGAATAAATTATAGGTCTTTTCTAGTTGGTCAGCAAGTTTTATGCTTCGAGCATAAGTAACAATAATATTCGTATCTAGCAGATAGTTTTTCATAAACCTTTATTTTGTCAATGCGCCTAATAATTCTTCTAAATCTTGTTCCCATTCAATTTCATTTGCTTTTTTGCGAAATGTTTGATAAGAAACAGGTTTGAAATTCTGTTCCGCCTTGATTTGGTCTAAGGTTACATTTGTCCGAATAGGTTTGACTGCTTCCATAAAAGAAGGAAGTGGCTTTACGATAGAAGTTTGAAACGTTTTTTCTACTTCTTGAAACATAGATTTTAATAGTTGAATATCATCGACCTTAAAGATGATTTCCATTATATCTGACCTGATGGATTTTGCTTT
>CAZMEH010000020.1:0-8007 GCA_964564885.1 uncultured Saprospiraceae bacterium
GCATTAAAATCCTTTCCTATCTCTGTGTCTCCGTGTCTCCGTGTTCTAAAATTCGCACTAACTTGTGCATTATACCCAAACCACCCAAGCAATCGATCATGCCATTCTGCAGAAAAGAAAATCAACGTACTAAAAATCATAATAAACGGAAACATTCCAATATTAAACAACAGAAAAGTCATCAAGTGAAAAACAATAACAGCGATATAAGCCAAAGGACGAGTTTTGCGAAATAACAAAAAATAAGCAATTGTTAAATCATAAAAAGCACCAAACCAACTGAACAAAAAAGCTGTTTCCTCAAATTGAAAAAAGTAACCAAGAATTGGCGTAGCAGACCGTTCAGGCAACCAAATAGCCATCGGCATTGCTCGAAACAACCATTCCGATTGAATTTTAGCAATTCCAGCAAAGGTATAGACAACCACTAATTGAAAGATTAAAATATGAATAGTCCAAGCAGGAACTTTAGAACGAGACAATTTCGGACGCATTAAAACGTCTAACGAAAACGCTCGGTTAGCTGGCAAGAAAATTAATAGAAAAGCAAAAAGACAAACCAAATAATAATGATTGAGGTAATTCGTAGCGTCAATCAACTCAGCGTAAGCAAAGGTCAAAAAAAAGGTAATTGCAGCAACTCGATAAAACAAACCAACCATGATACAAAAAGCACTCACTATAATAGTGTAAAACAAAATATAGATTCCCACTTCATCCAAAGGCTGTACCCAGTCAAAACCATAATATTTAAAAAAGAAGGTTGGCTCAATGTACAGTTTTTCAATCCATCCACTAGCGACAAATCGAATTGTACCAAAGAGCATCAATGCTCCAAATACAATTCGAAAAGTCACTAAAGGAGAAATACTTATTAAATTGACAATTAATAATGGATAATTGACAATTCTATTTTTTATAGACTTTAAGCTTTTATACATAAATATTTGCGTTGTCAATTATCAAACTTGTCCCGAAATTTTGGGATTGACAATTAAACTTAATCAGTATCGACCGGATTATCTATGTAAGTAATCGAAACACAAAGAATAGACGGTAAATCCGTTTTTATATTAATCAACTGAGAAGAAAGTGCATTGTAAGCATTTTCAACAGCCGTTGCATTATTACTTACTTCGTCAGAAAGCTTGCCAGAAAGAGCCGATAAATTGGTAGTAGCAATAGCAAACTGATTTATAATAACTTCATTTAATAGTTCGTCATTGCTCTTCTTCGCATCAACTTCAATTAGGAAATCATCCAATCCAATTCCATTCCCACCTAAGTAAAAATTTCTTGTTGCTTCCAAAGCAGGAGCAGCCAACTCTAATGAACGACCACTGAAATAAGCTTCCGTTTTTGTTGGATTAGTAAAACCTAAAGTCAATAAACCAGATGGAATACCAATTTTATCCCGTTTGATGAGTTCATAATTTTCATTCAAATGATTAATCACCAAACTCAACGAAGAACCTGCTGCCGTTCCAGTATTATTGTTAAATGTTTCATCATAATTCTCCACAGTCCAACCATTATGAGTATGGTCAACCCTTGTCTTTATATCAAGAACTACATCCGTTAAGTATTGAATGTACTTCGAAGCATCTGTCTCCGTTGTGAATTTTCCAAGAATCTCTGTGTCATCTGCACCAATTCCATAAAGCAAATAATCCAATGCAGGAAAACCTTTATCAAAAGCATCTGGAATACTGAAATCATATGTTCCAGTTTGAATATTAGCGTCTGTTTCCTCCACGTTCAATGGAAAATTATTCACACTACTTCTTAAAAATACTTCTGTTGCTGGTCCAAAATTATATTGCGCAGCTGATTGCCAACTCAAATAAGCATCAAACCAAGCGGTTCTAAATGTAGTTAATTCGTTTTGGTTAGGATTGGCTGTAAATGCAGTAGAAGCCGCTGACATCGCATCGACTTGTGTTTTCAAATCCGTAAAAGCAGGTATAATCAGATTATTTGCCATGTTCATAAACATAGCCTTCTGGTCAAAATCGTTTTCGCAAGGATTCTCTTCTGTACCAGAATCACAAGCATTGAAAATAATCAATGTTGATAAAAGGAAAGTTGAAAGCAATAGTTTTTTCATCATGACTAAGTTTTTTTTTTAGTGAAATGTTGAGTCAATGAGGGACGAGGTATTAAAACATCGAGGTGTTGAGTTTTACTTATTTCTCACTCAACACCTCAATATTTCAACACCTCGTTAACTCAATAACTTCTAAAATCTAAAACCTAAAGAGCATCCGCAGTTGCATCGTCCCAGTTAAATAAATTAGCTAAATTATCTTTTGCAGTGTTCAAATCAGCTTCTGTTGCATCATAGAAGTTCATCATCATGAAATCTGATGAGCCACCAAGTAATGCTAAAACCTCAGTAACTTGAGCGTTTGTTACTATTTTACCTTCATTAAATTGTAATGAATAAGCAAATGCTGCTGCTTCCGAAAGCGAATGCAGTTTTCTAGTATCATCAGTCATATTTTCTAAAGCACCATTTATATAATGAATAGCAGAACCAGCAACGATTTCTTCCCAAACTGCTCTAGTGTCTGTGATAGCTGCATCACGAGTTTCTAAATCATCATTACTAATAGCTGCACGTCCTATGATAAACGCATCCATAACTCTTTGGTTCGTATTAATAGCACCATTTACAGTATTTGAATATTTTGCCCAAAAAACTAAGCCATCCGTACTTGTTGGAAAACTAGTCTGTGCACCAAAATATCCAAATCCTTCGTCCCAGTGATGTTCCATTTCTGTTCCTTCACCTTCAGTAACGATTTCATTGTCAACATTCATTTTATCTGTACCAAAATAAACTGACGTAGCTTGATAGTAAAAACAAGCACCCATTAGGCCTTTTTCAATCACTTGTGCGTATTCCAAACCACCTGCGCTAACCAAGTAATTTTTCTCACCATCTGCACTAGATGAAATACCTGCTGTTCCATTGCTAGCTGCCGAAGTTGATTGACTAGCTATTTCTGATTCGTCCATTAGCGCCTCAAATGTAGCCGTTTCATTTTCAAAAGTTTTACTTTTTAGTTGTTTTCCATAAGCTCCTGAAAAACCAGCATTTGCGACGTCATTCGAATACATTGCCTTTAGCTTAGCTGCATCCAAAGTTGTCCCTGCTGTGTTTGCAGTTGACAAATAAGACTTGATTTCAGTAAGCATTGCCAAGCGTTCTATTTGTCCGTTATAAGCTACATTTTCAAAGCTGTACTCTGATGGAACTTCATATTCTCCTGTATCACAAGCTGTGAATAAGATAGAAGACAAAAATAATGTACTTAATAATAGTTTAAATGAATTTTTCATTGGTAAAATTTTGTTTGTAATATTATTTTTCGCTATTCCTATTTAGACTTATTAAAAATAACTTAGTGCAAATTAAGTTCAGAATTTTCAAAAAACCAAGGAATATTGAAACTTTAACCTTATTTAGACTTATTAAAAATAATAATCGCAAATAAAAAATAACAAATACCTATTTTTTGATATTTGCTATTCTCATACTTTACTTATTTATTTTCACGTATTAAAGGCTTTGCCTTGCTCCAAGTTAAATAATTACACCTTTTAGCTGCTTCGATATGATTTCCACAAAACCACTTCAAAGCCCGTTTATGACCAATTGTTCTAGTTGTTTTGAATTTCAGATTAAATACTTTGTCTTCTTCTGCTTCCTTAAACTATACTAAGCTTCCTTCGCCGCTTGTTCGGAAGCGTTTATGGCAAATAGCGTAAATTGGAGGACGCATAATTTTTTAACTAGAATGATGAAAAAAATGGAACGATGGAAAGTAAAGTATTATTCCATACAAGTTCAAGTGAAACTTCCCAAGTCTTTAAGACTTGGGAAGTTTATTTATTTTGTTAAACCAAAAGAATAATCCAATCTTTCCTCGTGTCCTCGTAATCTAACGATTACCTTTCCTCTAGGATTAGCTTTTTGTAATGCCTTCAAATCATACTTTAAAGTAAATGATTCTGGTGTTTCGCATTTTTCTTGATTATCTGCAAACAATACAACGTTAACCTGTGGCGGCATCGATTTCATGCTCACTTCATTCCAAACCAACTGATAAGCGGATAAGTCATTTTTACAAATCGCACTTTCGATCGTAATAGTTAAGCAATCATCTGCAATCGTTGCAGATGTCACTCTAATCAAACTTTCGTCTCTTTTTACTCCTTTTGAATATAGATCTCTATCCAATAGAACGGGTTTACAAACGGTCGCTTTTGTTTGTTCTGTTACTACGGCTCCTTTTGTTGATGCTTTGCAGCTTGCAAAAATTATTGCACCAATTACAATAGCTGCTCCAATGATGGCGTATTTTGTCATTTTTATATGTTTTGTATATTTTTCACCTAGTTAACTAATCCCAATAGCTATCGGGACAAAGGTATTTTTTATTTATTTAAAATCAATTTTTTAGTAACGATCTGTTCTTCTAATTCTAACTCAATCAAATAAACTCCATTAGTATAACTATCTAGTGAAATAATTTTATTGTTCGCTACTTGATTCCAGCGACCAACCTCTTGCCCTACTATGTTCAATATTCTAACGTTTGCATAAGTTGAAGTCGTATTTGACCATTTAATCACAAAAACACTACTTGTTGGGTTTGGAAAGATACGTACTTGTGGCGCACTTTCTAAAGACAACGTGCTCGTATTACAAGGTTGAGCAATTCCATCTAAAGTCGTAATACCTGTATTATCTGGATCTAACCAACTCTTCAATTGTCTACTTGTTCCTATTCCATTACTTGTCCAGTGATAAGAGAATTTACCGTATTCATCTGAAGAAGATGTCGCAGAACAAGAAGCAGCTCCACCTGTTAATGTTCCAACTAATCGACCATTTTGGTCAAAAAGTCCAGAACCTGACGAACCAGGTTCCGTTACACCGTGACCATTTGCAGTTGCCATCCAATTAACATCCCAGTGTGTGTTTGGTATAATTCCACCGTAAGATATGGAGGTTACGGTGGAAGAATAAGTAGAAACTTTCTTAATATCACCGCTCGGATGATGAATACTTACGCCACTAGTAGCTGGAGTAGTGGCCCTTGACCAACCTGCAAAATATGGTGCGTAATTACTTGGAATACTATTATTGAATTCTAATAACATTAAATCAGAACCAGTATCACCGCCATTGTCATTAGACTGAGCCCTCAAAGTTGCGCCTGTAACCGTTTTAGAGCCTAATGTTCCTTCAGATGCAGGATTTGCACAACTCGGTGCTTCATATTGAAAGTAAAAAACCCATTGATTAATATCACTCGCACTTGCTGTTTGTCCACAGTGTTCTGCGGTTATCAGATATGGCGTGCAATCTTGACGTTCATTATTAATAGTTGTTCCTGTACACCAAAATAAACCGCCGTCTTTCACTAAAATTCTAATTACAGCTTTCTTTTGATCGGTCCAACTATCGCCTTCTGAACAATTAGCATTTACTTCGCATCCATCAGAATCTCCAAAATCCTTACTCAAATCATTAGTATATACATTTCTATAAGCATAGCCAATTTCCTGAATAACGAAATCAGGTGTGCTAGTATTAGATGGAGATTGAACGTATTCTAAGATGATTTTTTCTCCATGAACAAATTCAGTTGAAAAAACGCCATTTGTTGTATTATTAACTGACGTGTACGCACCCAATACGTGTTCAGTTTTAGTATTGTAAATAAAAAACTCATCGCCAGCAGGCATTTTGAAATTTTTTAAATAAAAATTTAGTGCTTGTGCATCTTTTGCTTGAACAGCTAAGCGAAATAAACTTCGACCATCTTCCAGCAATATTTGCTCTGCTTCTTCACTAAATTTAATATTGGAATTAATTAATGTTCCTATACGCAATCTTCCTTTGATTGCATCATTAACATCATCTTCTGCTTTCAGTAGATCAAGGTTTGGCGCATCTAATCGAATAGATTTGATAGTACTTGTTTTAATAGAAGAGTCCAGTAAAGAAGTAGGAAGTCCTCCTTGTGCAACTTGTCCATTAGCAACTCCGGCTAATAAAAGCAAGGTAAATAGATTAAAAAGTAGTTTCATTTTATGAATTTTAGTATGTCACGTAGTTTACAAATATTGTTTTTGATATAAATGTGTGCATGAGATGAAATTTTAGCACGATTTTTGGAACTAAATATAATAAATAATAGATTTTACTTAATGTTATTGCCAATATTATTTTAAAAATATATCATTTAAAAGGTGCTAGACTAGTAAATCTGAGTTTTTATAAATAATATGTCACAATATCACAGATTAAACAGTTGAAAATTTATTCTAATAATAACTGTAATAAAACCACAAATCATTATAACCATATGAATCGCAAGTTTACATTATTAATATTCCTTTTACTCTCTTTTCAATTTGCTTCCGCAGATGGTGGAAAGAAAAAAAACCTTTATGAAGGCTTTGTGATCACCTCTTCGAGTGATACGGTAAGAGGTCAAATTCAGTTTGTAAATCCGGTCTTCAATGAATTAAAGGTACGTTTTTATACCGAAAATGGGAAGCGTGTAACTTATAAAACTAATGATATTGTTGAATACACTTTCTTGTTTCCTAATAAAAAAGATAAACAATTGAAGTGGGTAACTTATCTGAGAAAGAGAGTTGATGTTTCTCCAATCAAATCAAGAATTGATATTAATACGGTCTTTTTACAACGTGTCACAGAAGGGCAAGTGAATTTGTATAATTATTACAAATTAGAAACTTCTAAGATCAACTCAAGGAAATACATCAAAAATTATTACGTCGAACAACAGACGCCTAATGGTTTTGATTTGACACATGTCGATACGGATAATTTTCGTGAATACGCTAGAATTTTATTTGCTTCTAATGATGAATTGTTTGAACACTTAGGCACTTCTGGTTATGGTTATAAGTATTTCGCAGAAATTGTTAGAGAGCATAACAGATTCTTAAATGGTGAACAAATAGGCGTAATTGCTATAAAATAATTAGTATCCATTCATCTTCTTTTCAAGAAAAGCTATTACATTTAAAATGTAATAGCTTTTTTCATTTCATAGTCAACCCAAAAAACTTATCGAATGCCTTTTACTTTTTCTCATCCAGCTTTAGTTTTACCGCTTTTGCGCTTCAAATGGCTATCAATGACAGGTTTAGTCGTGGGTAGTTTATCGCCTGATTTTGAATATTTTTTTATTCAAATGCAAATGAAAGGCTATTATAGTCATACCGTTGAAGGTGCTTTAATCATGGATTTGCCAATGGCTATTATTTTTGCAATTCTATTTCATCAGCTTGCAAAACGCCCTTTGGTAACGCATTTGCCCGCTTATTTTCAAAAGCGATTAGAAATATTTTATCAATTTGACTTCGTTGATTATCTAAAGAAGAATTGGTTTATTTTCTTAGTTTCTACTATAATCGGTATTTATTCTCATATACTCTGGGATGATTTCACCCATGCTGATGGCTACTTCGTTACTAATTTTAATGCGTTGCAATATGAAATTTATTTAAGTGACTTTACCATTTATATTTATAAAATACTACAGCATTCGAGTACTATTATTGGCGGTTTAATTATTCTCCTATATTTTCATCGCTCACCGTCAAGCAGTTTTTTGCTTCCCAAATCCACATTTCCTTATTGGTTAGTTTTAATTTTTATTGCTATTATAATGGCAGTTATTCGATTAGTATTTTTAGAAAATTGGGTAATAGGGCACTTCATTGCCTTGTTTTTTACCTGTGGACTCTCGAGTTTGATGATTACTGGCGGGCTTTATCAGAAATTAAAAGTTAAAACATAAAAGCGACATGATTTCTAAAATCATGTCGCTTTGTTCTAGTTGAAAAAAAATTATATTCATAAAATCCTGTCTGCTGTCAGGCAGACTAAAATAGTTAGTGCCTTAATCCATAAATAACTGACCACTATATTTTAATTTAAATAATTAAAATCAA
>CAZMEH010000021.1:0-6839 GCA_964564885.1 uncultured Saprospiraceae bacterium
AGCCAAATTACTTATGTAGGAAGGTAGTTAGAATAGGAGCGATGAGGTCACTCAAAGTAACTTCATCGCTTTGATATTATAGCGATTGCTTTCAAACGAAATATTTTGTAACTTTATAAAAACTAAAGTATTGCAATATGTCTGGAATTAATATTATATCACCAAGAGTAAAAAATCTATTACAAGGCATAGAAATCCTTGATAGTCAAGAGTTAGATGATTTTGTTCAACGTCTTTTAAAGATACGAGCGAATAAAATTGCACCAAGTTTAAATGAAAAAGAAACAGAACTCTTTCAAAAAATAAACTTAGGTTTATCTGATGAACAAAGAACAGAAATGAATTTTCTTATTATAAAAAGACAACAAGAAAACATTTCTTTAAGCGAACTAGATGCGCTTATAAAGTTAACAACAATATCAGAGAAGCTAAATGTTGAGAGAATTAAAGCTTTAGCTCAATTATCAGCACTTCGCAAAATTTCATTGCCTGATTTAATGGAGCAATTAGGAATCAAACCTCAAACATATGTCTGATTATATTCCTAAAAAAGATAAATAATTAGTTTTTAATCGTTCATATGGTTGTTGTGAGTATTGTCAAAGCAGAGCGAGTTTTTCTCCTTCTCCTTTTTCGATAGAACATATTATTCCAAAATCAAATGGCGGTTCAAATGATACGAGTAATTTGGCTTTAGCTTGTCAAGGTTGTAATAATTATAAACATGTAAAAACAGAAGCCTTTGATAATGTTAGTCAACAAAATGTAGATTTATTCAATCCACGAACTAATAGTTGGAAAGAACATTTTCAATGGAGTGAAGATTTTACAACAATTATAGGAATAACACCTCAAGGCAGAGCTACTATTCATTTATTGAAACTTAATAGAGACGAAAACATAAACTTGAGGGTAGTTTTATTCCTATTTGGGCAACATCCTCCTACTCATACTTTATAGGATTACTCATGTTTTAAAGCTGTTTAAATTTCAAAAATAAAACTTAAACAGCTTCTACATTTTAATTAAAAAACAAAACATGACTATAAGCCAAACCATTGGCAACACTATTAAAATTATCACCTGATTTTACCGCATCTTCGCTAAATGTATCCACCATAAATTCCCGAATCGGTCTTACCATTGAAGTACCTCCAGTCATAAAAACAGTATCAACTTTGTCTTTATCAAGATTTGCATTTTCAAGAAAATCGGATAAATAATCTTTGATATTATTAATATCTTCTCCAATTATCTCATTAGAAAACTCGTCAATATTAATCGCCTCATTAATCTTAATATCACCATTTGAGTAAGCAAAACTACTATTGTCAGTCGAACTCAAATCAATCTTAGCCTTTTCGACAGATTGAAAAATAGAGTAACCTAAATTCTCATTGACCAGCGTTAACAAGTTTTTAAATCTTGGATGTTTCCCTGTTAGAAAATAGAATTTCTTTAAATTATTTCGCATCTTAATGCCATCGAAGAAATTCATTTTTTCCCAAGAGCAAATGGTTAGAAAGTACCGCTTAGGAACAGTCACCATCGTTTCAAAATCATTATAAGTCAATCCTTTTCCAAAATGATGCGTACCTTTTGTCCACATAATCGACGAATCAAAATTATCTCCACCAATATAAATACCACCTTGACCAATAATGTCCTCTTTACGATTGACATCATTTAAACGAGCTGGCGACAAATTCATCAACGTGAAATCAGAAGTTCCACCGCCTAAGTCGGCAACTAAAACCGTTTCATCTTTTTCAATCAATCGTTCATAAGTGAAAGCGGCTGCGATAGGTTCCATTTGAAAAGCGACTTCCTCAAATCCTGCGAGTTTTGCTGCTTTGAGCAATCTCGTTTGAGCCAATTGGTCTTTTTCTGGATTCTCGTCAAAGACAACAGGTCGCCCGAAAACAGCTTTTGTAACCGTTTCGCCAACAAACTTATCTGCTTTGTCTTTTAAGTATTTTAAAATAATAGCGACTAAATCTTCTGCAAAAAACCTTTTACCAAATATAAAAGTATCTGAAAAACCGCTACGTGGCAAAATCCTTTTCAAAGATTTCATAAAGCGACCTTTCATATTATTAGCCACATATTGCTCAATGGCATTTTGACCAACAAAATGCTTCAAAGGCGCACGAAGATTCATCGGTTGAGGAAAATATATAAGAGAACCTTCGTTGAAGGTTTTTATAATTTCATTGGTTTCTGTATCAATGATGGCAATCGCCGAATTCGTTGTTCCGAAGTCCACACCGTAGATATATCTACTCATTCTAATTCTAATTTTTGTCAATAAAGATTGACAACTCAATAAATTTAAAGGTCGAATGCTTTTATAGCATTCAACCTTCATCAGTATAATCAAATTTTAGACCTAATGTTTAACTTAGGTAGGGTTTTTTACTTTAAAACAAATAACACAGCATACTACTGTACAAAATAAAAAAATGAACACAAATACACAGAGAGATTAATATTGAAAATCAATGAGTTAACTCCGTGTCTTTGTGTCTCCGTGTTTCAAAATAAAAAAATGTATAGTAATATGATAACTCAGACTACATCAAATCAAAAATAACTTTCGTCAAGTTTGACCAAGAATAACGTTTTTTATTTTCGATAACATTTTCCGTCATTTCAGCTTCTCGATTTTTATCATAAAAATGCAGAATAGAATCTGCAATTTCAGTAGAATCAACATTGACCACATAACCTGCATCATTGTCAACAATCTCTGGTAAACCGCCAACATTAGTAACAATCATTGGTTTTTCAAAATGGTAAGCCAATTGAGAAATACCACTCTGAGTAGCCGTACGATAAGGTTGAACCACTACGTCCGATGCGCCAAAGTAATAACGCACTTCGTCATTTGGAATAAAGCTATCCCTGACAATCACGCTGTGTTGCAAACCATTTTCTTCAATTATTTTATCATAAATCGCTTTATCATCGTAATATTCACCAGCGACAATCGCTTTGATATTTGAATTTTTAATGCGCTCGTCAGCCATCGCTTCTAGCAACAAATCCAATCCTTTGTATTTGCGAATAAAACCAAAAAACAAAATATATTGTCCATCAGATTTTAAATTCAAATGCGCACGAGCAGCTAATTTAGGCACTAGCGCACCGTAACTATCATAAATCGGATGAGGCGTAACCGTAGTTGGTTTGTTCTTTGAAAACTCTTTAATATCTTCCTTAACGGACTTGGAAAGCGTTACAAAACTATCTACCGTACTAACAAAATATTTAGTAAACAACCAATCTCCAGGACGTTTTTCGTGTGGAATAACATTATGCGCAATCGAATTGATGTGCGTTTTTTTGCGTTTAACAATTCTTAAAATCGTTCCTAAACACGGTGCCATCAACGGCAACCAATATTTACAAATCACCAAATCTGGCTGCATTTTACGAATGCGCAAACCAACAGAAAGCCAGTTAAACGGATTGATAGAATTCATCCAAACCTTAATTTTCAAACCTTTTGGCGGAGGATCAGTAGAGTATTGCGTCTTTCCAGGAAACAAAAAGTCAGGATATTGCAAACTAAAAGTGATGATTTCAACGTCATGACCTTCTTTTTGCAATGCCATCGCTAAGTTCTCCGAAAATGTAGCAATTCCACCTCGTAATGGATGTGCAGGACCTAAAATGATAATCTTCATGTCTTGATTGGAATAGTGGAGTATTGGAATAATGGAAAATTGGAGTAATGAAATAATAGAAATTATTGCGCAAACAACACTCCATCATTCCAATACTCCATTATTCCATTCTTAATATGCTTTTGCAAATAAAACTCTACCTTTCGATGGTTTTCCAGAAAAGACACAAACGCCATCTTCGGCAACTTGGTCATTTGGAATACAACGAATAGTTGCTTTACTTTCTTCCTTTATTTTCGCCTCTGTTTCAGATGTACCGTCCCAGTGAGCAGATAAGAAACCAGCTTTATTTTCAAGTACTTCTTTGAACTCTTCCCAAGAATTGACTTCTGTTGTCTTTTCTGTTCTGAAATCCAATGCTTTTTGATAAATATTAGCTTGAATATCTACTAAAAGTTGCTCTACGGTATCAACGATAGTCGCCAAATCCGCATTATATTTCTCTTTCGTATCACGACGAGCTACTTCAATAGTGCCGTTTTCCAAATCACGTTTTCCAATTGCTAAACGAACAGGAACGCCAAGCATTTCATATTCAGCGAATTTGAAACCAGGACGTTTTTTCTTGTCCTTATCGTATTTGAACGAAATTCCTCTTTTCTTTAATTCCGCAGTAATTTTGTCAACCTCTTCCGTTATAGCACCATTTGCCTTTGGAATTGGAATGATAACTACTTGAATTGGAGCTAATTTTGGAGGTAAAACCAACCCATCATCATCAGAATGCGCCATAATTAATGCACCCATCAAGCGAGTAGAAACGCCCCATGATGTTGCCCAAACGTATTCTTCCTTGTTTTGTTGGTTCAAATACTTGACCTCAAAAGCTTTTGCGAAATTTTGCCCTAAAAAGTGCGAAGTTCCTGCTTGTAAAGCTTTTCCATCTTGCATTAATGCTTCAATCGTATAAGTATCATCCGCACCGGCAAAACGCTCGCTGTCTGATTTTCTACCTTGAACAACTGGTACTGCCATGTATTGCTCAGAAAATTCAGCATAAACTTTTTGCATCAATTGCGCTTCTACAATCGCTTCTTTTTTCGTAGCATGAGCCGTATGCCCTTCTTGCCAAAGAAACTCCGTAGTACGCAAAAATAAACGAGTTCTCATTTCCCAACGAACTACATTTGCCCATTGATTAATCAAAATCGGTAAATCACGATAAGACTTAATCCAATCTCTATAAGTATTCCAAATGATGGTTTCAGAAGTTGGACGAACGATGAGTTCTTCTTCCAATTTAGCATCTGGATCAACGATGATACCATTACCATCTGGTGAATTTTTTAATCTGTAATGCGTTACAACAGCACATTCTTTTGCGAAACCTGCTACGTGATTCGCTTCTTTACTCAAAAAACTCTTTGGTATAAAAAGTGGAAAATAAGCATTTTGATGACCTGTTTCCTTGAACATATCATCTAATTGACGCTGCATTTTTTCCCAAATAGCGTAACCATACGGCTTGATGACCATACAGCCACGAACCGCAGAATTTTCTGCTAAACCTGCTTTACGAACAATATCCGTGTACCACTTTGAGTAATCCTCACTTCGACTCGTAATTTCCTTTGACATTGCTTTTTTTTATATAAAATTTGTTCAGTAATTGACAATTGAAAATGGACAACTTTTCTCACGAGGCATTGACCGAGTAATTGACAGTTCTTTTAATTTTTATGACTTAAATGGATGATTAATTTTAAATAAGAGACCTTTTAAATTGCTTCTTACCTCAATACATTAGCCTTCAATTCTTATTTGTTTTTCATTCCTAATGGGCGAAATAATAATAAAGGATTAAAAACTACTGCATAAAATCGAATAACCATTTGTTTTGAATTAGTTAATTTAATTCGAAATTTGAAGCTCAAAACTCGAATTAGTTACATTATGATAATAATTACGTCAAAATAATGACGATTTAAACAAAAATCAAATTATACGTGCATCTTTTAGCTTTTGCAAACGTTATATAAGTAACAAGTGCATAAATTCTAAAAATAATTATTTAGTTCCAGTATTCAAGAAAAAAATGATACAATGTATTTTAACATTTGCATATTTTCAAATGTGGAACAAAAGTAGTAATTTAGAACTTATTATAATAGAGAGAGAGAGTTTGAAAAATATTTAAAATATAAAATATGAAAAAGTTTATGCTATACACGGTTTGCTTCCTATTTTTAGGAGTAAATCTATCAATCGCTCAGGAGCAGTTCGATGATGTATATTTTAATCCTGATGAAGAAATCAAATTTGAAGAACAAGACGTAGCATACGACGACTCTTCTGATGATTATGTTGAAGAAGATGATTATGTTGATGAGAACTATGAACGCTCTGGTTATGAGTATTCTTCTCGTATGCGTCGCTTTAATAGTCCAGTAAGTACTGGCGGTAGAAATAGCGGTTTTGGTTATTATGATGATTGTTAT
Source organism: uncultured Saprospiraceae bacterium (assembly GCA_964564885.1). Classification (GTDB taxonomy): domain Bacteria; phylum Bacteroidota; class Bacteroidia; order Chitinophagales; family Saprospiraceae; genus CAKZLL01. Next base: position 6,128 of record CAZMEH010000021.1, read on the forward strand.
GTGAATTCGTACTATTACGGTGCAGCTCGCCCAGGTGTTTCTATTTATAATTTCTACCCAGGTTATTATGGTAGCTTTAGAAATAACGGATTTAACACTGGATTTAACAACGGGTTTAATAACGGATTTGCTAATAATGCTTATGATCCATTTTTTAATCCTTACTACAATAATGGTTTTGGAGCTAATAACGGTTTCAACAATGGATTTAATAATGGCTTCAACAACGGTTTCAATAATCCATATTGTGCAACAGGGAATAGTTGGAATAATAATTTCCTAGCAGCAACAACACCAGGAAGTGCAAGTAATACAAATACTACTTACGGTCCAAGAAGATCTGGTGGCGGTGCAACAAACACTTCTAATACAGGACAGAGTGCTGTTAGAAAGAAAAGAGTAGAAGCTGGAACGGTTACTGGTGGAAACACAGCGAACCCAGGAAGAGAAGTTTCTAAGGATAAGGAAACGAATACTTCTACAACGGAGCGTCGTCGTACGAATTCTGGTAGCACAACGGATGCTAATACTACAAATAGACGTTCTTCTGTAAGTCGTTACAATAGTACAAAAACGGCACCTTCAAAAAGTAACACAAGCACGAGAAGTACACCTTCCCGTTCAAGTTCTACAAGAAGCACGCCTTCAAGAAGTTCAAGCACGAGAAGTACACCTTCCCGTTCAAGTTCTACAAGAAGTACGCCTTCAAGAA
>CAZMEH010000022.1:0-16117 GCA_964564885.1 uncultured Saprospiraceae bacterium
TGCTTTTGCCCTTTCAGGGCGTTTTAAAGCTATTTTTATAATCTTCTTGACGCTAATCCGAGCACTCGGGATAGTTTGTCAAGAGATTAGCAGTGAGTTTTTAAACAAGTTCAAAGTTAGTAAGGCAGCGATAAAATGTTTTATAGGACTTTATTTAAAAGTATAAATTCTAAAAAAATCACCTTTCTTCTTCTATCTCTACGCTCTATTCTAAAAAAATAATCTAACCAAATCTAATCTAATACGCATGAGTAAAGAAAATACATACGATGCAATTGTCGTAGGTTCAGGTATTTCTGGTGGTTGGGCTGCTATGGAATTATGTAAAGCAGGTTTAAAAACACTTGTACTTGAACGTGGTCGTGATGTAAAACACATCGTGGACTACAAAACAATGAACAAAGATGTTTGGGATTTTAAAAACGGTGGACATCCAACTAAAGAAGAAGTTGAAAAAGACTATCCCGTTCAACACCGCACAGGTTATACGACTCGTGAAGGTCACAGACACCTTTTTGTGAAGGACTCAGAACATCCGTTCAAGGAGAAAAGTCGTTTTGACTGGATTCGTGGCTATCACAAAGGCGGTCGCTCACTAATGTGGGGCAGGCAAGTTTATCGTTGGAGTAATTTGGATTTTGAAGCGAATGCAAAAGATGACGTTGCGATTGATTGGCCTATTCGATATGAAGACATTAAACCGTGGTACGATAAAGTAGAATTGTTTATTGGTATTAGCGGACAGAAAGAAGGTTTGCCTCATTTGCCTGATGGTCAGTTTATGAAGCCAATGGACTTGAACTGCATTGAGCAGCACATGAGAGAAGAGTTAGCAGAAAAATATGATGATGGTCGTATTTTGACGATTGGTCGTACTGCTCACTTGACCGAGGATTTGACACATGACGAAACGCCTATGCGTGGTAAATGTCAATATAGAAATCGCTGTATGCGAGGTTGTCCGCATGGTGCTTATTTCAGTAGTCAATCTTCTACATTATACGTTGCAGAGCAAACAGGAAATATGACTTTACGTCCTAATTCTGTGGTTCAAAGTGTGATTTATGACGATGACAAAGGAAAAGCAACAGGTGTTAGAATCATGGATGCGGAAACTAAAGAAACGATTGAGTATAGTGCAAAAATCATTTTCTTAAATGCTTCTACGATTGCTTCTGCGTCAATCATGTTAAATTCTAAAAGCGAGCGTTTTCCGAATGGTTTAGGAAACGATAGTGGTGAGTTAGGTCACAATATTATGGATCACCATTTTCAAGTTGGTGCTTCTGGTACACACGAAGGATTTAAGGACAAATATTATTTTGGTAATCGTGCAAATGGTGTTTATGTTCCTCGATTCGTTAACTTAAATGCTGCAACCAAACGGGATTATTTACGTGGGTTTGGTTATCAAGGTGGCGGTTCTCGGGAGAGTTGGCAAAGAGGTACAGGAATAGAAGGTATAGGCGTTGATTTGAAAAAAGCGGTTCAAGAACCAGGGAAATGGCGCATGGGTTTACATGGTTTTGGAGAATGTTTGCCTTATCATGATAACTTTATGAAACTTAACGAAGCGGAGAAAGATCAATGGGGCATGCCTATCATTGAAATTGATGCGGTTTTTCGTGAGAATGAAGATAAGATGCGTGTTGACATGAAAGATGAAGCCGCAGAAATGCTTGAAAGAGCTGGTTTCAAAGATGCTGAAGGCTGGGAAAATAAGGATAGATACGCTGTTGGTCTTGGTATTCACGAGATGGGAACGGCAAGAATGGGTAATGACCCAAAAACGTCTGTTTTGAATAAATACAATCAAGTACATGGTGCTGAAAATGTGTTTGTTACAGATGGTGCTTGTATGACCTCCGCTGGTTGCCAAAATCCTTCGATTACTTACATGGCACTGACCGCAAGGGCAGTTGATCACGCAGTAAAAGAATTAAACAAGCAAAACCTTTAGAGAATTAAAGATTAAGAATGTCTAAAGATTTTCATTCCTAAGCTTAATTTTATAATCATTTGATTACGAATTATTTGCAATTTAAAATCGTAAATCTAAAATCGTAAATCGTAAATCGAAAAATCATGGACAGACGTTCCGCTTTAAAAAGCGTTTCAATACTAATGGGAGGAGCATTATCCTCTGGCGCAATTGCTGTTATGATGAGTGGCTGCCAAACGGACGCTAGCGAAAGTTGGATGCCAAGATTCTTTTCAGCAGACCAAGCAAGTTTATTTGCAGAAGTAGCTGAAACCATCATGCCAAAAACGGACACCGCAGGCGCAAAAGAACTAAAATTAGAGCGTTGGGTAGATAGCGTTTTGATGGATGTAAAAGATGAAAATTTCCAAAAACAAGTAGTGAAAGGCTTAGAAGCCGTTGAAACTGCTTCACAAAGGGATAATAAAAAATCGTTCTTAGCTGCATCAGCAGAAGAGCGTACGGCAACTTTAACAGCACTTGACAAAGAAAGAGCAAATTATGAAGGAGAGGGAATGCATCCTTTTCATTTTGTAAAAGAAGTGGTACTGACGGCTTTCTTTTCTACAAAAGTTGGCGTAACGGAGGTCATTCAATTCAATCCGAATCCAGGGAAATACGTTGGCTGTATGCCTTTGTCAGAAGCGGGTAATGGGAAGAACTGGGGCGGCACATTCTAATTTGTTGAATCATAAAATACGGAACTTATCTGCCGAAAGGCAGGTAATGAATATCGAATCGCAGAAATAGGTGTAAATTACTTATTTTCGTGGCTCGATATTCTTATTTTATTGGTTCTTTATTTAAGTAACAAATGACAAGTCTTTTTATACTCATTATAGGCACATTTTGGGAAGCAAGCATGGATGTTATAGCTTCCAAACGCAATTACGAACGATCTATTTGGAACAAATTAGCCAATTATTGTGATAAAAAAGGCTACCATTTTTTTGGTCAATCCTATTGGAACTACGAAACGGCTTGGCAAAATAAATGGAAAAATGGCGATCCAAAACAAGGTGAAAAATTCTTTATGAGTTCTACCGCATTGGTTACTTATATGGACGGTTGGCATCTGATGAAGTTTTTTTGGTTAGTACATCTGTTCAGTGCAACCGTAGAATATACGCCTATGACGCCTTATTCAATTTTGGATCTATTAATTTATTATACAGTATTTGGAACATTTCATTCCTTCTTTTTTAGTATTTTGCAAGTAGATCCAATAAAAGATAAGTCTTAAAATGTGAAAAATGAAGATTGACTTTAAAAATTCGATAGTTGGAAGTATAATAGCATTTGTAATTGCTACAAGTTGCTGTTGGTTACCATCATTGATAATTGCCGTTGGAGGTGGAAGTGTTTTAGTTGGTATTGGTCATGGAATTGAAAAAACTAGCGGAATTTTCATGACTATTGGAATTGGGCTGTTAGGAATTGGTGTTTATCAATTTAATAAAAGAAAGAAACAAACAATGAATAAAGGAGCAATACTACAATCAATAATTACTTGCCCAGAATGTGGATTTAAGAAAGAAGAAACAATGCCAACGAATGCTTGTCAGTATTTTTATGAATGTGAAAGTTGCAAGGAAGTATTGAAGCCAATAAACAATGATTGTTGTGTTTATTGTAGTTACGGAACGGTTGCTTGTCCGCCAATACAATTAGATAAATCCTGTTGTTAGCACCTTAATTCATAAATAACTGACCACTATATTTTAATCTAAATAACGGAAAATCAATAAGTTATACTTACTGCTAACTATTTATAGCCTACTGCATTAGCGATGTGCAAAGAAAGTTAAGGCTACTCTAAAATTATAAAAAAATTAAAATATTCTTACCAAATGAAACCAACCATAATCTTATCAACGCTTGTTTTATTATTAATATTCAGCGTTTCCTGTAAACAAAATACGTCTACCTTCAAAGGCTACAATGTGGAAAAAACAGCCATTAGTAGCAAAGCGATGGTTGTTTCTGCTCATCCTTTAGCGACAAAGGCAGGCATTGAAATATTAGAAAAAGGAGGAAATGCAGTAGATGCTGCGATTGCAGTACAATTAGCTTTAGCTGTTGTTTATCCAAATGCTGGAAACCTTGGCGGCGGTGGTTTTATGGTACTCCGTGATAAAGATGGAAACGTCAAAACATTGGATTATCGAGAAAAAGCACCATTGTCAGCGGATAGAGATATGTATTTGGATTCGCTTGGAAACGTAATTAAGGATAAAAACGTTGATGGTCATTTGGCGGTTGGCGTGCCTGGAACGGTTGCAGGACTTTTTGAATCGATGCAATATGCAAAATTGGATTTTAAAGAACTGATTGCGCCAGCGATTGAATTGGCTGAAAAAGGTTTTTATATTACAGAACAACAAGCTTCTAGTTTGAATGCTAAAATGCCAGATTTTAAAAGGTTAAATACTACAATGCCTGTTTTTGTAAAAGAAGCAGGTTGGAAGAAGAATGAGTTGATGATTCAGCAAGACCTTGCGGAAACCTTAAAACGCATTAGAGATAATGGCAAAGCAGGATTTTACGAAGGTGAAACGGCAGATTTATTTGTAAAAGAAATGAAAGCTGGCGGTGGAATTATTACCAAAGAAGATTTGAAAAAATACAACGCAAAGTGGCGTGAACCGATTACATTTAACTACAAAAATTATGAAATCCATTCGATGCCTCCTGCGTCAAGCGGTGGCGTTTGCTTAGCGCAAATGTTAGGAATGGTCGAAAATTATCCGCTTTCGGAATATGGTTTTCAATCAACAGAAGCGGTTCATTTAATGGTAGAAGCAGAACGTCGGGCTTATGCGGATAGATCAGAGCATTTAGGCGATGTGGATTTTTATAATGTGCCATTGAAGCGATTGACTGACGAAGATTATTTGAAATCAAGAATGGAAAACTTTGATGCAAATAAAGCTTCTGATAGCGAAATAATTAAAGCAGGAATGATGCCTGAAAGCGAAGAAACAACGCATTTGTCGGTTGTAGATGCTGATGGAAACGCCGTTTCTATTACGACTACACTGAATTTAAGTTATGGTTCAAAAGTCGTTGTATCAGGTGCTGGTTTCGTTTTGAATAATGAAATGGATGATTTTAGTGCAAAGCCAGGTGTTCCAAATTCATTCGGTTTAGTTGGTAATGAAGCGAACGCTATTCAGCCAGAAAAACGTATGTTGAGTTCAATGACGCCAACAATCGTGGAGAAAGAAGGAAAACTTTTCATGGTAGTTGGTACGCCAGGTGGTTCTACGATTATCACTTCGGTTTATCAGAGTTTCTTGAATGTCGTTGAGTTTGGAATGACGATGAGCGAGTCTGTACAAGCTAGACGTTTTCATCATCAATGGTTGCCGAATACCGTTTTTTACGAGAAAGCAGATTCTGTTTCAATGGCAAAAGCAGCTTTCACCACAGAACAAATAAAAGCTTTAGAAGCAAAAGGTCATATCATGAAAGAACGTGGAAATATCGGTCGAGTTGATGCGATTCTAGTTCGAGAAGATGGTACTTTTGAAGGCGCTGCGGATACTAGAGGTGATGATCACGCTGAGGGAATCTAAGAGAGAGAAGTCAGATTGTTAGATCGCTTCGCTGTCAGATCGTGCGCTTTGCTTACTGTCAGAAGACCGATTCAGAGACAACGGATTAAATAAAAAGGTTCTTTGAGAATTATTGTGGAAATAGGATTTACAAAAAATTAAGGATTTTAAAAATCGCTTTTTTACGTTCAAAAGACTGATTTACAAAGTTTACAAAACTTGGGAAACCTAATCTAATTCCACAATAATTTTCAGAGAACCAATAAAAAGAGCTGAAACATCTCAATGTTTCAGCTCTTTTTAGTTCATGTCTTTTCTGGCAGCCGTAGGCGATCTGACAATGAGCCTGTCTGCCGATAGGCAGGCAAAGCGAATGATTTGACTTCTCACAGCGAAGCGATCTCTCCTTTAGAAATTATAATTGACACCTGCTCGAATGACAAGAGGCGCAAAAGGTTCTGTTCTATCGGCTAATAAATCATACATTAATGAAATCTCGTAAGCGAGTCCGCCATTTCCTACGGAATAACCAAAACCAACGTTTGCTTCTTGCCTGTTAATGCGCTGCGTTAATGCTTGAGTATTATCATCAGGATTAGGAATTAATAAGCCATTACTATTAGCGAGTACTTGGTCAATCCTTAAAGTATTTAGTTCGGCATGTGCAAAAATGTTAAAGAACAGCTTTTGGCGAGCAAATACGCCAACTCCTACATCCCAATCGTTATGCGTAATGATTTGACCATTGCTACCAGTTCGTTTGATATAAAAGTAGTCAACAGGCAGTCTAATACCTAAAGAAGTTCCTTCCATGAGTTTGTATCCTACGATTGGAGAAGCTCCAATTGAAAAAGAAGTACTTGTGATACCTAGGTTTCCAAAACTCGTTCCAACCCAAAGTTGCTCTAGAATATCACTTTTTTTATCATCGTCGTATCTGGTATTTTGTGCGCCTACTTGAACGCTCATAAATATGCCTAAAACGGTAAATATTACTAAACTTAATCTTTTCATTTTCATAATTTTATAAACATTAGCTCTCTTCTCTATTTCCTTTGACGTATAAAACGTTAAGAAGTTATTAATTGATGAAAAATATTAACGTTTTAACTTTTTTATAACGCTTAACCTTTTTAATGTTCAATCCTGAATTCGACAAATTTAAAATAAAGGTACTAATTAGGCTAACGTCAGTTAATAAAAAAACGCAGTTAGAAACTAATTTCTAACTGCGTTCCTCTTAATTAAACATCTTGTATAGAACATTAAATTATAAAATGCCTTCATTTTTAGCTTGATTGCTATATGAATTTAACGCTACATGATCTTTCTTTTTGCGCATTCGCATATTCAAAAACTCAACCGTTAATGAGAAGAAAATAGCGAAATACAAGTAACCTTTAGGAATTGCACCAACTGTTCCGCCTAAGATACTAATGTGTCCTAAGTGTGCGCCTTCTGCTATTAGCATAAAGCCAATTAAAATCAAAAATGATAAACCTAACACTTGAATAGTTGGGTTTTCGTTAACGAAGTTTCCAACAGGATTGGCAAATAACATCATGATTATCATGGAAATAACAATCGAAGCGACCATGATAGGCATAGCACCTTCTACACCGTTTGTCATACCGACAGCGGTTAGAATTGAATCCGCCGAGAAAACAAGGTTGATAAGCGTAATCTGAATAACTACTTTAGACAAAGTGCTTATTCCTTTTTTTCCTTCTCCATCGTGTCCTGCATCGCCTTCCAGTTTGTGGTGAATTTCAGTCGTACTTTTGTATATCAAAAATAAACCACCAAATACCAAGATTAAGCCTTGAATAGAAATGCTACCTTGTATGAAACTATTATCAAATTCCGCAATCGGATCTTGTGCCGCAATCAACAGATTGATACCAAAAAGTAAGATGACTCTTAATCCTAAAGCCAAAAGCAAACCAATATTAGTTGCTCGTTTTCTTTCTTCTTTGGGTAATTTATTGGCTTCTAGTGATATAAATATAATATTATCTATACCTAAGACAATTTCCATAAAAGTTAACATCAATAAACTTGCCCATGCTTCGGGAGATGACAACAACGCTATAATATCCATTAGTTAATTAATTTTAATAGGTGTTTTGATAAATCAGCCGCAAATGTAGTGTAATTAGGAAATATATTCATGTTCCGGTAGCTATCGAAATGACTAATTATTCAACAGTGACATCAAATGCTTCGTGATAAAAACGAATTGTCCGTTTTTTTGCATCTCCTTTATAGCAATAACTTGCTCTAAATTTATGAGAACCGATTGAAAAATTAGTTTTTAACCTTAATCTATTTGAACCTGAACGAGGTTTAAAATATTTTACCTTCATTTTGTCTGTAGAATTATCATAGCCTTCTAATGCTAAAAAAAGTATTTTATCACTTTCAATTTCGTCCAAATCAAAAGTTACCTCAATGCGCTGACCTACTTCGGTGAATGCGCTATCTTTCGGGTATTCAAAATTAGTCATATAGCTATTTGGTGCAAAAGTGTTCTTTTTATAGATTTTTTTGACAATGACTTCACCATTATTACCTAAATCCAAAACATCGTCACCTTTCAATACATTATTGACTTTTTTGCGTTGCTTTTCTTGTTTTTCCAATGCTAGTTGAGCTTCATCTATTTGTACCGAATCGGTGGTGTCAGTAGGATTTACATTATCAAAAAAGCCAAAAGAATCCATTGTTCTTTCCACTAAAAATATAATAGCTATTGTTGCACCGATTCCGATGGATGCTCTAATTATTCTTTTCATAATTGGTTGTTTTAATTATACCGTTTTTGATAATGCAAGTTTATAGAGAAGCTTTGAAGGGTTTAAATATACTTTTTCAGCGTTATTATTATCATTTTATCACTACAATCTATTATAGTCAGGAATTGTAAAATAAAAATGGTCAGCATATGTATAATATACATGAACAAACACAAATACTTGGACGGCAGTAATTAGAGTAAGTATCATTAAAAATGATGTTTTTGATTTTTTATGATTGACTGGCGGCAGCATACCTAGCCAAATACCGAGGCTGCCAAATAAGAATGCGGCTTTAAATAATCGCTTTTCTGGTGTCCGCCATTCTCCTTTAATAGCTTTTCTTTTATCACTTATCATCATAAAATAAGCCCTAAAAGTCATTATTGTTATTAAAAGTGATACAAAAAACAAATTGATATCCATTTTCAAATTTATTTTAGAGAATTATTCATAATAGAGAAAATAAAAACAACATTTTTATATAAATAATAAAAGCAAATTTAACTATTAAACGATAACTATGAACAACAAAATAATCTTTTCAACAATCTGTTGGATGTCGCTGCTATGTAATGTAGCATTAGCACAAGAGAAAACGCCAATTCTTATCGAAAATTTTGATAAAAATACGAATGGTTGGGCGGAGACTTCTTTTAAAGAAGGTGATTTCGCAATTAGAGATGGTTTTTATGAATTTGAACATAAGCGATTTCGTGGTGCTTGGACAAATGTGATTGCCGTTGAGATTCCGATGGATAAAAACTATGAAATCATTGCAAGTATTACGACCATTAAGAGTCTAAAAACCTGTAATTTTGGATTGGTTTGGGGCAAAAATGATGATGGCGATCAGTATGAATTTACGATTAATAGAGACGGTGAATATTCCATTGAAAAACAAGAAAATTATGAAAGAGTACCAATGGCCTATCAAACATGGATTGTTTCGTCTGCCATAAAAGAAGGTGATGGAGCAGTGAACGAACTGAAAATTGTTCGGACAGGATTTGAATTAGCTTTTTACATTAATGATAGTAAAGTTCATGTGCTACGACATAAAAAATTCTATGGCAATCAGATTGGTTTTAAAGTAAATGATAATCAGAAAATTGCTATTGATTTCCTTAAAATAAATTCTATTGAACCAAAAAAAATGACAGACGATAAGTAATTTTAATGCAGAATGTTCAATGTGTCATGTTCAATTGACACTAAGACAAGCAATGACACATTGAACATTAGACATTTAACATTAATCTAGAACGTTCTATAAATGCTCCAAGAAGATAATTTGTCGTTGCTTAGTTGAAAAATGGCTTTACGTTTTTCATAAACCAAATATTCACCTTTTCTAGTTTGTTTACTATAACTTGGAGGACCATATTTTAATAAGAATTCCTCTTTCGTTGTCCCAACTCCAAAGCCAGAAGCAGTCAAGCCAGAAAATCTAGGATTTGTTATTTGAATAGCAATTGCTCTATCTCCGCCATTGTAAATACTCAATAAAACGGTCGAGTTTTCTAATTTCTTAGAAGCAAAAGTATAATTGTTATTGACCTCAACCTGTTTGTCAACCTCCAATTCGTCTAAAAATGCAGATAAATTAAAACCATCAATTTTTTCTGCTTTCAAAGAAACTTTCTCTTTAACAGGAGCAGCCATCGGACGTTCTCCCGTTTTTGCAATCATAAGATTTATTTTTGCTAAATCCGCTGAACTGTTGTAGCGCTGTTCAACTTTTGCAAATATTTCTTTCGCATCCTCCATTTCATCATTATGAATACTAGCAATGGCATTGATAATTAGTGCATCACCGATTACTTTATTATTCCCATTTGTTTTACCAGTTTTCTTAGCTTTTCTTGACCAATAGATAGCATCCTCATATTCACCCATGATATCGTAAGCACAAGCTAAGTTTAAATAAGCAGTTCCATAATTCTTGTCTAATGTTTTTGCTTGCTCAAAATAACCAATTGCTTTTTTGATAGCTGCTTGAAATACGGCTTTCTCCGCATCACCAAACGCTTCAATATTGTTTCCACGAGTTTTTGCATTCATACGAGTTTCTCCATCTAATTGTAATGGATATTCATATTTTCTTCCCTCGTGATCATCTGGAAGAACAGACAAACCTTCTAGGATAGCATTAACACCAGCATTATTATAAATTTCTCTACTTTGAAACTCTTTCAACACAAAACCATAGTAAACGTCCGCATCTTCTGGCTGATTTAAAACAACCATATGATTAGCTAATTGGTAAATACCAACTAAATCCTCTAAGTGTTGCTCTGCTTCTATCGCTAACTTTGTTCTATCATCTAAACTTGGATAACCAGGGATTTCATTACTTAAACCATATGCTTTATAAACATCGCCTAAGAAATTTGGCATAATTCCAAAGGTCTTATAACCCGCAGAATGCGCTAAAAAACCACCCAAATAGTCAGCTTCCGTTTCGTTCACCGCTTTTATTTCCTTTGTTTTCGTATTGTTTTTGATGTCCGCCGCAATTCCTACATCAGTATAAGCACTAGCAAATTCGCTGCCCCAATTATGTTTTTCATAATAATGGATAATCTCGTGACCTAGCAAAGCAGCTATTGCATTCAATGAGTCTGCACCGTAAGAAACACAGATATCATAGGCTTTTTTTTCTAAACCAATTTGGGATCTTTTTCCATTCATCCAAGCTACATAACGTTGTCTTTTACTCATGATAAATTCTGGAACTTGTAATCTCTTATCACCTTTTGCACTGATTAACTGGTCGAAAACCTGCTTGGCAACCTTATATTCATAACTGTTAGTAGATAAAAGTTGATCTTCTTTTTGATTAGCACTGGTTAGCCCTATCAATAAAATTCCAACTAAGCCAAACAGTGATATTTTTTTTAACATGATCTAGATATTATTTGATAACGTTTGTTGGTAATTTATTATAAATAAAAGGTTCAAAAACGTTAATCGTTAAGTTTGCTTAAAAACGAAATTACTCTTTTATAATGCATCACAATATTAAATTGTGACAGAAATGGATAGAATCATACTATTATATGTATAATGGAAAAAAATAGACTCGTATTTCTTTAACTAGTTTATAAAAATTATTGGTTGTTTAACTAATGTTTTGTATTTTTGCCATCCGAATGATTGATGAAGTCAATTCTTATCAAATTTTATATCAACATTTGACAATTTTAAACGGAACAACGAGAAATTGTCGATAGTCAAAATCAGATGAATATATGTTAGTTATTAACGTTAAAGATAAAAACTCGTTAAACAACGCTTTAAAGGAATATCGTCGTAAAGTAAGAGATACTCAATTACTTAAAGAATTGCGTAGACGTAAGCAGTTTACTAAGCCATCAGTTAATAGACGTCACGAGATTTTGAATGCAAAGTACAGAAATAAAAGAGCAGAGGAATTTTAGGATTTTTCTTTCTATATAACTATTTAATCTAAACTTTTTAAGAAAGTTTTAGATTGTATATATGATTAAAAAAGGAATATCGACTATTAATAGTTGATATTCCTTTTTATTATTTATACCACAATTTAGACTTTCGTTAAGAACTATTCAACTCGTCGAAACATATAAAGATCAGTACCGCCAGTAGTACCTATTCTATCAGAAGCTAAAAAGCCTAATTTCTTATCATCATTTAAATAAAAACTGTAATCATTTCTAACCGAGTTAATAGGCGCAGCAAGATTAGCAGGTGTTTTCCAATCCTTTTCTTTTAATTCATAAGTCATTAAAATATCGAAACCGCCAAGACCGCCCCAGCCATTGGAAGAAAAATAAAATTCTCCTGTTGAATAATGAATAAATGGAAAAACTTCATCACCAATTGTATTGATACTATCACCCATATTGATAGGACTTGACCAAATTCCTTCGATATATTCACAAAAATAAATATCCATCCCGCCAGTTCCACCAGGCATATCAGAAGCAAAATAAATGCGCATTCCGTCCGCCGAAGTCGCTGGATGAACAACGGTATATTCATCTGAATTATAATCAAAAGGAATAGTATAGCCCCATTGCTTACGTTGTTTTTGAACGGAATAGGTTTTGTATGGAATTAAGTTTGGAACATTTTTACCACATTCTTTTTTATCATATTGCATAAAATAAACTTGTTGATCATCCGCAGTATAATTCAGTGAACTATGTCTATCGTTTGGTGCAATCGACTTTGTCGCCCTCAATTTTGAACCATAAGTAAAGTCAACAGGTTGTTCTGTAGCAGGCGTTGTGACAGGTTTCAATTTCACTTGAAATAACTCTAACTTATATGGCTCAAAAACAGGAACATACCAATTATAGGTTTTTCCGATATTACCTCTTGAAAAAATAAAATTCCCACGAGGAGTTAATTTCGCACCAAAATCATCTTTATCAGAATTGATTTTTAGTTTTTCGATTTCATATAAATCAAGGCTATCTTCTAGCAATGATTCTAGTTTTTCAATCTGGCAATCTTGTTTGAATAATTGACCTCTAGGATCATCGGGTTTCAGTTCAGTATATTTATCAAACCAATCCAGAGCTTCTTCGCATTTCCCGTTAATTTGCATAGATATTGCATAATAGAACACAAATTCGGCTTTGGGTTTTCTATAATTATGCACTAGTCGCCCATACCGTAATTCAGCATCTCGCCAATTATTTGTTTTTCGATAGCATGTCGCTATATTGATTTGAGCGGTCTTGTTTTTTTTATTCTTAGCTAAGATCTTAGAGTAAAGCTGAATAGCTGTTTCATAATAATGCTTTTCATAAGCACGATTAGCATATTCCATCTTGGAACTTTGAGCTAAAGCTTGATTTTGAATAGAAAAAATCGTTAAGAGTGTGAAAATTGTAATAATTAGTGCCTTCATGAATTTTTGTTCAAATGACTTTTTTAAATAAATAAGTTATTTATGTTTCATCATTGATAGTTGTATATTTTTGCTTAGAGCAAATCTATCATTCTAATCATGGAAAGCCAAAACCATTCCTAAAACTGTGCTTATTTTTTTATAAAAATGACAAATAATCTATTAAAACATACAGAAGAGAGAAAACAGGGCAATAAATAGAGATCTATTTTGATGAAATACTTTTTTGCAAATACTGCTTTAAGGTCTAAATTTCCTCTCATGTAATTGGTCTGTTTTAAATCTCCTGAGTTTTTGAACCAACAAAATAGGATAATCTATCTGAACAATCATTTTATAATCAATGATTGTTTTGGTGCCAATGATTAATTGTTAGGTAAAATTTATTATTATAAACTGTGCCCCGAAACCTCAGTGGACACGATTTTTTTAATAAACAATGCCAATATTTCCCTTAAAGTCCTTAATCGTTAATTACTCGGTCGTTCCGATAGTTATCGGAACAGGAGAGAAGTTGTCCACTAACTTATTAAATAATACTATTTAAGAAGAAAATGAATTTTAGTTTTTTATGTTTGCAGATAATTTAAAACTTCAATTTAATCTAATGTCTGTAAAAACAATTGATCCGTCGTCTATTTCTCAGCCGCAGTTGCACAACTATTTGGTTTCAGCAGTTGCGCCAAGACCAATTGCTTTTGCAAGTACAATCGACAAGGATGGAAATGTGAATCTAAGTCCATTTAGTTTTTTTAATGTATTTAGTTCAAATCCGCCAATAATGATTTTCTCGCCTGCGAGAAGTGGTAGAGACAATTCAACGAAGCATACTCACCAAAATATTAAAGACATTCCAGAAGTTACTATTAATATAGTAAATTATCCGATAGTAGAGCAAATGTCATTGTCTAGTACAGCCTATGCGAAGGGCATTAATGAGTTTGGAAAAGCTGGTTTGACGGAAGTTCCTTCCCATAAAGTGAAACCGCCAAGAGTAAAAGAAGCACCTGTTTCTTTTGAATGTGTAGTTGATGATGTGATTGAATTAGGCGATAGCGGTGGCGCAGGAAACTTAGTGATTGCTAGAGTTGTTCTAATTCACATCGACGAAGCATACTTAGATACTGCCGGTCATTTGGATACTAGAAAGCTAGATTTGGTGGCTAGAATGGGTGGAAGTTTATATTGCAGAGCAAACGGCGATGCACTTTTTGAAATTCCAAAACCTATTCGTAGAAAAGGAATTGGCGTAGATAATCTAACTGATTCAATTACAAATAGCAATATTTTAACAGGAAATAATCTTGGAAGATTGGGTAACATGGAAGAATTGCCTAGCCAAGAAATGATAGATACCGTTCGTTCAGAGCAGAATATTCAAGAAATTTTAACTAATTCAAATATAAATCAACTAGAAGCCTTGCATCGTTTAGCGCAACAATTGTTAGATAGCGGACAAACTGAAAAGGCTTTAAGTGTGTTAATGGTTGGAGAGATGAAATAATGGAGAAATAGGGTGTTGGAATAATGGAATGCGTGTGGTGAAAACTATGCAATTTTCTATTTCTCCAATTCTCCATCATTCCATTATCTTACTACTCCAACATTCTAATAAAAAAAATATGACAGAAGAAAAGAAAATACACGAATGCATTATTATAGGTTCAGGTCCAGCAGGATATACAGCAGCAATTTATGCCGCTCGTGCAGGTTTGAACCCAGTCTTATTTACAGGACAAGAGCCTGGTGGTCAGTTGATGATTACAACAGAAGTTGAAAACTACCCTGGTTATCCTGATGGCGTGCAAGGCCCTGCAATGATGGAAGATTTCCGTAAGCAAGCAGAGCGTTTTGACACGGTTATCAAGTACGAATTAATCACTAAAGTTGACTTCACTGGGCCAGTTCACACGATTTGGACAGAACAAGGTGATGAATATAAAGCGCACACCATTGTCATTTCGACTGGTGCAAGTGCAAAATGGCTTGGGTTAGAATCCGAAAAACGTTTAATGAACGTTGGTGTTTCTGCTTGTGCGGTTTGTGATGGTTTCTTCTTTAGAGGTCAGAACGTAGCAGTAGTTGGTGCTGGTGATACAGCAGCAGAAGAAGCTTCTTACTTAGCTAAGTTGTGTCCTACGGTTCACTTATTGGTTCGTAGAGATGAGATGCGTGCTTCTAAGATTATGCAAAAACGTGTTAAGAATACCGAAAATATTAAGATTCACTGGAATACTGAAACTGAAGAAATATTAGGTAAGGAAGAGGTAACAGGTGCGAGAGTGAAAAATAATGTGACTGGCGAAGTTTCTGAAATTGCGGTTTCTGGATTTTTCGTAGCAATTGGTCATAAACCAAACACAGGTATTTTCAATAATTGGTTAGATATGGATGCTACTGGTTATTTAGATGTTGTTCAAGGAACTTCAAAAACCAATATTCCAGGTGTTTTTGCAAGTGGCGATGCGGCGGACAATGTTTATCGTCAAGCGGTAACAGCGGCTGGAACGGGCTGTATGGCTGCACTTGACGCAGAACGTTATTTGAATGAACAGGAGATAATCTAAAGGAGAAGTGAGAAGTGAGATCTGCCGATTACTATCGGTATCGCTGTGAGACCGTTCACTTCGTTTACTGAGAGAAATTAGACTATTTTTTATTTAGTATAATTCAATTTTTTAAATTAGAAATTGTTGGTTGCTATTTTTCTTATGAAAAATTAATAGTTAATACATAATCTGTCTGACTTCTGACAGCGATACCGATAGTAATCGGCAGATCTAACTTCTAACTTCTTATCAAAAAAAGCATCAAAGAATTATTCTTTGATGCTTTTTTTGATCCTTGAAATTATGATATTTGAAAAATAATAAAAAATAGC
>CAZMEH010000023.1:0-3488 GCA_964564885.1 uncultured Saprospiraceae bacterium
TATAGTTATTCAGTTTTTAGAAACAACTGATTTGCCATTAGAGAAAATTGCTTGGAAGCATTTTGCAATTGGCCTTATTGATGGCTACAATTGGATTAATTTCACGGCAAGGCACTGTCAAAGACATATTTTACAAATAGAAGAGATTAAGTCTCAATTTAAATAGAATAGGTTGTCTGCTTTCTCAATCACGATAACTCCCGATGCGCTCTGTTCTAAAATATAAAAGACACTGATATCAATTAAGTTATCAGTGCCTAAATTTTAGTGTTAAACTTGATTAAAAAGATCTTTGATTTTCTCTTGTATTAGAAACAACTTCTTCTCCATTGTCAATCATCCAGTCATTATAAGTCTTAATAGTTTTTCGAATATGCTTGTAACCAAAATTCTTTGAACCTATCACAGCATTTAGTTCTGGATAATTTTTCGTCATAGATTTTAAAACTTCTTCGTAATTCTTTTTTGTTAACCAAATCAATTCTTCATTCTGCTCTTCTATATAGAAACTATGACCAATATTTCCGTCTGTATTCGAATTTCGTTCGTAATAGTGATTGTACAATGAAATTGCTCCATATAACTCACGTTGAATCAATACCTCGTTTGCGCCGAATGCTACTGTATTACGAACTACTGTTTTACGTTTGTATATTATAATTTCAGATTCATGTTGCTTTGTTGTTTCATTCAATTTCTCCACTTTAAAACCATACTCTTTCACATCTTTAGCTTTATAAGATATTTTTTGACCTTCCGTTGTAGTTATTTTAACTTTTACTTCATTCAAGGTTGGACTCAACATTTCAATAGTTCCTTCTATTTTGACATCATCATTTAAGATAACATAACCAAAGTAAGCTTTGCCTGCTATAGCAGAACCTGCAATACCTAAAATTAAGATTAAATTCACTATAAATGTTTTCATGTTGTTTTTTTTAGTAGTAGTAACTTCCGATCTCTTATAAATATAATAAGCAAGTTTTAATCATATAATTCACTATATCACTTTAGTTCTTTTGTGACAGCTAAAAAAACAGATTCTACGCTGACACTTTTGAATCTAGCTCAACAATTAGCCATAAGTCACTATAATTGAGTTTTTTACATAATCAAAATATTATCAATTGGAGTTTAAAAAACAGGTCAGATGGCTTTTTAATGAAAATAATATCCCAATTTATTATTTAATTAAAGTGTTTATATTCATTTTTTGATTAAAACCTTCTATTTTAGTAAGCACAAAACCTATCCAATTATGAAAAATCAACTATCTCGTAGAAATCTATTAAAAACCGTAAGTCTAGCCGCAGGTGGATTTTTTGCTGCTCCACTCATGGGCTTTGATGAGCATGGTCAACAATTACACCTTCCAAATACTAATAAATATAATGCACCTGACAAACCTGTAACGGCTATCACTTTAGGTGCAGGAAACCGTGGAAATGTTTATGGTAATTACGCTACAAAATATCCAGATCATTTAGATATTGTTGGAGTTGCCGAACCGATTAAGATTAGAAATAAGCGTTACAGAAACTTACATAATATCAAAAAGAAAAACAGTTTCGCAACATGGGAACATGTTTTTGAGCAACCAAAATTCGCTGACGCAATCATTATTACAACGCCCGATGATTTACATTATGGACCTTGTATGGCTGCTTTGGAAATGGGCTATGATATTTTATTAGAAAAACCAATTGCGCCAACAGAAGAAGAATGTCGCAACATTTTAGGTTTAGCACAGCGAACAGGTAGAGTTGTTGCCGTTTGTCATGTGCTGAGATATGCACCTTATTTCATCAAATTAAGAGAATTAATACAAAACGGAAGTATTGGTGAATTGGTGAGCATTCAACATTTTGAGCCTATTGAACATATTCATATGTCGCATAGCTACGTTCGTGGCAATTGGCACAACAGCAAAAAAACAACGCCAATTATTTTGGCAAAATCTTGTCATGACTTAGATATTTTGCGTTGGATGATCGACCAACCTTGTAAGAAAATATCTGCTTTTGGTGATTTGAAATGGTTTAGAAAAGAAAACAAGCCCGAAGGTGCAACTCCTAGATGCATGGATGGCTGCATAGTTGAAAAAGATTGTACATATAGTGCGATGAAAATATATCATAGGGATAGACAACGAACTTATGTTTTTGACTTGCCGCAAGATGAAAGCAAACACGGTGATGCTATTTTAGAATATTTAAAAACAACAAATTACGGTCGATGTGTTTATCAAATGGAAAATGACCAGCCTGACCATTATATCACTTCTATGCAATTTGACAATGGAATTACCGCTTCCTTTAGTATGGAAGCCTTCACTTCTTATCACGGAAGACGAACACGCATCATGGGTAGTCATGGCGATATAGTTGGCGATATGTCAACATATGTTCATACAGATTTCCTAACTGGTAAAAAAACAGAATGGAAAATGACTACTGACGGACACGGCGGCGGCGATTGGAACTTAGTTGCGGATTGGATTCAAGCGGTCGCAAAACAAGATTCTAGTTTATTGACTTCAAGTATTGACACTTCTGTCGAAAGTCACGTCATGGGTTTCTTAGCAGAAAAAAGCCGCTTGAATGGAACAGTTGAAAGTATTGTGTAAATACTAGTTAGCCGTTAAACGTTTTGAAAACGTTTAACGGCTAATTTCTCATTCAAGCAAATAGAACATCATTCTATTTCAAAATAGATATGGTAATTTCTTCCAATTCTACCACATCTCCTGCTCTTATTTTTTTTCTTTTTCGAAATTCTTGCTCACCATTTACGTTGACTAAGCCGTCTTCTATTATCATTTTTGCATGACCTCCGCTTTGAGCTATTTGCTTTAATTTCAGTAATTTCAGTAATTCTATAAACTCGTCTGCTGGTCTTAATGTAAAAGTATCTTTCTCCATTCTTAATTTTATTTATCAAATTTTAATTTCCTTTCAACCATTTCTTAAAGCCGCTTACTTTTAATCGACTAACAATCACTTTTTCAGTGAAAAGAATAGTCAAATGTAATAAGATTTTTCTATTCAAATGAGATTCAAAGGATGTGATAGTATTTTTATTAATAAGAATTTGTCGATTGATGCGGTAAAATTGGTGCGGGTTGCAAACGCTTTCAAAATAATCTAATTTTTTATACAAAGAATATCTTTTCCCGTCATTTGTATAAACAAAAACCGTTTCATGTTCAATAGAAAATAAGGCAATACCCTGCGTATAAAGTACAATAGATTTTTCTCGATCTTGCGTCAAAAAACGTTTTTGATAAGAAACAGTTCGCACATTTGGCAAGTTAAATTGATGAATAATTTTATTTTCTATCGTACCAATGAGTTTTTTTATATTTTGTTAATGCATCGTAAATTTCTTCGTCCTTGAATGGTTTTAAAATATAATCAATTCCATTATTCTTAATTGCTTGCAGCGCAAATTCATCATAAGCGGTGCAGAAAATAACAGGAATCGTCAAG
>CAZMEH010000024.1:0-2010 GCA_964564885.1 uncultured Saprospiraceae bacterium
ACTCAACAGGTGATATGAAGCCAAAGGAAGTTGGTAAAACAACTAAATATGGTGGTCGTGCTATCGACAGAGATGAAGCGTAGTTTTAGTAATTAACAACGTTTTAAAAAAAGGCATTCCGATTATTCGGAATGCCTTTTTTTCGTTAATGGTGTAATCGTTTAGTTGATTTATAGCGTAAAGAATATTCATTTAGAAATGAAGAACAGATTGTTGTGTGAAAAGTAAAAAATAAAGCACGAGTGTTCAAACAAAAAATATTTCGTCATTAATCAAATTATACAGATTAATGACGAAATATTGAACTAAGACAATGGTGGAGAACTAAGAAAAATAAAAATCTCTAAATTTGTACCTATAAACATATTGCTTTCCATAATTATATCGTTATACTACTGAATACTATAAAACAGAAAATAATTATACTATGCAAAATTTAAAATGGTTTTCAATGATTGGATTTTTCGCATTTGCAATGCTATTTAGCACAAGCACTTCTGCGGCAAATTCAATGACTTCAACAACAACTTCAATAGCGGTAGAAGCTTCAGAAACAGCAGAATCACCAAGACGCAAACGTAGAAGACGTCATAAGCGTGCAAAACGCAGAAGAAGTGGCAAAAAAAGTGGTTGCCCAAACAATTCTTTCTAAGAAACTATTTTTTTGCTTTTAACAAGAACCGCCTTTGTAAGACTTAAAAATCTTGTAAAGGCGGTTTTGTATTTAAAAAACATCATTTTTAATATTTTTTGACAGATGAATAAGATATAAATTTATAGCTTTGGGAACCATAAAACAACCTTTACACTTTTAACCAAAATTAAAACTACAACTAAAATGCTCGTAAAAAATCCTCCTGGTATAGAAAAAATGGTTTCTTATCCTAAATTTGAAACGGTTGAACAAGAACGTTTTTATTTAAAAAGAATGCTTGCAGGTGCGTTTCGTATTTTTGGAAAGTTTGGCTTTTCGGAAGGCGTCGCAGGTCATATCACTTGTAGAGATCCAGAATATCCGCATTGTTTTTGGGTAAACCCATTCGGTCTTTCTTTTCGTCAAATCAAAATGTCTGATTTGATTTTAGTCAACGAAAAAGGAGCAATCGTCGCTGGAAAACACAAACAAGTTAACGGTGCCGCATTTGCGATTCATGCCGCTGTTCACGCCGCACGCCCAGATGTGATTGCAGCAGCACATTCTCATAGTGTTTATGGTAAAACGTTTTCTACTTTCGGAAAACACCTTGCCCCTATCACTCAAGATTCTTGTATTTTCTATGAAGATCATGGTTTGTTTGATGATTATAGCGGTGTCGTTTTGGATTTGAGCGAAGGCGACCGTATCGGAAAAGCCTTAGGTGATAAAAAATCTGTTATTCTTCAAAATCACGGTTTATTGACCGTTGGTTTGAGTATCGAAGAATGTATTTTCTGGTTTGTTACCATGGAACGTACTTGTCAATCTCAAATTTTGGCAGAATCTACTGGTAATAAATTAATTAAAATTGACCACGAAACGGCTTTACGCACTAGAAACAATGAAGTTGGTTTTCCATTAGCTGGTTACTTTAGTTTCCAACCGATGTGGCAAGATATCGTTACAGAACAACCTGAATTCATGGATATCGCTGCACCAGAAGGTAAGTTGGTGATTGATTAAACAAGATTAACAGGATTCTGCCTTATGGCCTCCTAAAATCTTTTTAAGTAAGAAGTCAAACCGTCCCGATTGCTCGGATTAGCGTCAAGGAGATTTATAATTAAGTGAATTTCAATGTTTTAAATCTATTGCCACGAGCTAAAGCTCGTGGATTTGAATTCTAAAAAAAACTAGCGCTTTAGCCTGCCTGTCGGCAGACAGGTCCAACATTGTGCTGTGTTAGGCTAATCCCGATAGCTATCGGGACGATTTTTTCTTTTTACTTTATCCACGAGCTAAAGCACGTGGCAATAGATATTTTAAATATTCATTTAACCTTCTGATTTTTAGTTGTTTATAATCTCCTTGAC
>CAZMEH010000025.1:0-1622 GCA_964564885.1 uncultured Saprospiraceae bacterium
TGAGATCGCCTACGGCTGTCAGAAATAAATAAATGAACAATTTATACCTAGATTTTGATCGTTCATTTTCAAAATGTACAGTAGTATGAAAAATTAATTACGTAGAGCGAGCGTCTTGCTCGTCACGCTAATAATTGCGTAATAGCTATATTACAAAAGGAACGCCTAAACGCTAATGTTTGCGTCTAATAATTGCGTGGTGAGCGAAATGCTCACTCTACGTGAAAATCATTAAAACATGACTAGACTTTTTGGATATTTACTATTAATCGCTATTGTGAGTTCGAGCTGTGGAGATAGTTCCAGGGAAAGAGATAGGAGGGTGCGAGAGCGAAAAACTAAAACGACCGAAAATATTTATTCGCCTAAAGAGTTGGAACAGAAACGTTCTGAGTCAGATTATACGGAGACTTTTTCGTTTGATATTGGAAAAGAGTCCTATTCGATTGATTTGGGTTTTGATAAGTCTGATATTACTTATTTTGAAGAGCAACCGAAAGTCTACACTTATCGAGGAAGTAAATTGCCTGATGGTTGGGAAATCGATTATTATAATATGTTTGTGAATGATGATAAGGATGATTTAGTGTTGGAAGACATTTTGTATCAACTCAAATCATTGAAAGAGGACATGTCAGAAGAGGAATATCTTTCTTTTGTTATTGGATTTGTTCAAGGCGGCATTGCTTATGACTGGGATAGTTACTATGACGTAACCGACAAATTGAATTATCCTATGGAAACGCTTTATAAGAAAAAAGGCGTTTGTTCTGATAAGTCGCTGATTTTGGGTAAGCTGATTGGAAAGTTGGGTTATGAAGTGGTTTTTATGACATTCAAAGCGGCAAATCACATGGCATTAGGGATTCGAGTACCTAATGGCTACGGAAATTTGGAAACCAATTATGCTTTTATAGAATCAACGAATTATTCTCCAATTGGCGTCGTTCCTAAGAATTTTGTTGGTGGCGTAAAGATAGAGGAGGCGCCAAGCATTATTCCTGTAGCAGGCAGTGGCGATAAGGTTTTTACCAAAATCGTAGCTTACAAAGCGGAACAGGAAAAGATAAAGGGTGAATTTGGTGATTATTACGTGAGTGCATCGGCGGAGGAAAAAAACATGCTCGAAGAAATGAAAGAACTCGAAAAAGGAATCAAAGAGTTGAAAGATAAGATTGAAAATTTTGGCTGTAAAGGCACGATTGAAAGTGATAAAATAAAGTATTGTAATAAGTTTAATAATCGAGTCAACAAAAAAATTGATCTGTATAACGAAAAAGTGAACCTTTACAATGAGTTGAATAAAAAGAAAGAATTGTAGCGTTGAAATATTTATCTCGGCGCTCTGTTCTCCCTTATAAAACATGAATGACAATGGAATTGAAATGTGTAAATTGTAATGATAATATTGATTCTCGTTTGGCAAATGTCCAAACGGATTTAATTCAATGCCCTTCCTGTAAAACTATTCATAAACTAAGTCAACTATTTGATAATCAAAATAATAGACCGAAAGGACAAAAGTCTATTTACCAGACCAATTATGACCATCGGGAAATCGCTTCCCTTTCTGATAATTTACCAGAAAAACCAACAGGCAGTAAATTAGAAATTTTTTCAAC
>CAZMEH010000026.1:0-2592 GCA_964564885.1 uncultured Saprospiraceae bacterium
TTTGAAAATAGTTTGTTACAGAAGGTTCTGTGATGATTGCTCCATTTTCAATTTCGCCTGTCAATCTTTCGTAACGCTCTTTATAGATTACTTTTTTTCTTTTGAAATGCTCGTTTTTCTTGGACATTTTAATTTTGTCCTTGTCGTATCGACGTTCGATAGATTCTAATACAGGTGTGTTTTCAGATGAAGTAGCGAATGGCTTGAAGTTTTTTTGAAAATCTTGTGCGAAAGAAATATTAAATATTAAAACGAAGAAAAGTATAAAATACAGTCTCATGGGTTCTATGTTTTTGTAATGGAATTAAAACTTTAAGGGTCGGCAAATGTAACAGGTAAATTTCACAAATTCAAATAGTTATTTTTCTAACATAAAAACCACTGATTCAGTGACAATTACAGCGCAAAGACTTAATTAAAGTACTAGTCTTTTAATTTTATATAAAATTTAATGACAAACCCGTAATTTCAGCGTCTAATTTTATTAGATTTGAATCTATTAAGAAAAGAGAACCGAGAGCAGAGAATAAAGACTATTCAAAATATTTTAGATTATCTGTTCTCTCTTCTAAATGACAATTAAATGAGCAATATACAAGTCAACGATAAAGTCAGAAAGTACAAGACCGCTTTACAATCCATTAGTTCTTCACTGCTGGGTATTGCAAATCGTTTTGGCGCACACAAAGATACTAAGGAAACGCTCAAAGACCAGATTGAGCATATTCAAGAAAACTTCTTGTTTGTCATTGTTGGCGAAGTCAATTCTGGTAAAAGTAGTTTTGTGAATGCGTTGCTTGGCGCAAAAGTAACGGCTTCTGGTCAAGCGATTACGACGATGGATGTTCAGAAAATCGTCTATGGCGAAGAAGATACGCTGATTAAAGATGTTCAAAAAAATATAGTTGTCAAGCAATTTCCTGCCGAAATCCTAAAGGAAATCACGATTGTAGACACGCCAGGCACGAATAGCCGAGAACTCGACCATCAGATTATTACCGAAAAATTTATTCCGCATTGTAATTTGGTGGTGTTTGTTTTTCAAATGGATAATATTCACGTTCAATCAGCTTGGGAATTTTTCAAAAAAATAAAAGACGAGTGGAGTAAGAAAGTGATTTTTATTTTAACAAAATCTGACCGCTACCATGAAGACGAAATCAACGGTTATCAAAAGCTTTTGACGAGTTACGCCAGTAAGGAAAACCTTTCAAACCCAATGATTTTTGTGACCTCTTCTTATTGGGAAGACAATGGCGAAAAAGACAAAAGTGGTTTCAAGGAAGTTAGAGATTACGTGAACAAAAATGTCCTTAATACTGCTGCAATTGACAAAATCGTAGATGATGTCAAGACGTTGAAACTGCTTAAACAATCCATTGAGAAGGAATTTAGTATTCGTAAAGCAAGTTTTGAAGCGGATAATGATGCTAGAAATAATATCAAAAACGTCACCGAACAAAAACAAAAAATAGCATTCAAGAATATTGATAAATTGGTGGCTAAAGGCATTGAGGTATATCTTAAAAATACGGATGCTACGATTGATAGATTAAGCGACGAAATTGGTTTTATTAATATTACTTGGCGTTCGATTCGTTCTATTTTTGTGAGCGACGAAAAGAAAAATTGGCTCGAAGAACTCAAAGAAGAACACGTCAACAATCTAAATAAAGACATTAACGAAGTCTTAGAAGAAGGTGTTCATAATATCAAAAGCGATATTCAATATATGGTGATTGGTGTTAAAAATGAACTCGACAAACTCAAAGAAAAGCAAAGTCAATCTTCTGAGATGTTTCGCTTCATTGATGCAAAACGCAGTGAAATCATTTTAAGATTAAAACATAATTTGACCGACTTTATTGATAAATCGCCTGTTTTCAGAGGTGATGAACTCATCAAAGGAAATGTTGATTATTCTGGTGTTGGTATCGCAGGAGGCGTTGCCGCAGCAGGCGCAGCGATTGCAGCTATTTCACAAGCAGCGGTTTTGGACGTAACGGGCGGTATTGCGACTGCGCTCGGAATTATTCTCGCTGGTAGTATTGCGACGCTTAATAAAGGTAAGTTTCTTAGAACAACTCGGGAAGCATTCAACGAAAATCAAGAGAAGTTTGAAAATGAATTGAATACAAATCTTAAAGGTTACATCTCTGAAATCGAAAATCATATCAATGATCAATTCGGTGAGTTTGACCATCATTTAGAAACTGAAGCGGAACAAATTAAAGACTATGAATCGCTTATGACTGATATTCGACAGGAGTTATTGCAGTTGGAGAATAGTGTTTTGGTTGGCTAGGTTTGGTAAATCATAGTTTTATAGCAATGTTGCACAAGTTGCTATAAAAGTAAAAAGATAAAAAAATGGGTTGGAAGGTGTCAATGGTAATCATTAATTCAGAAAGAGAATTTGACAAAGATGAGTTGTTTAAATCCCTTGGATACTACGAGCTAGAAAGTATAGGTAAACAGTATTTTGAATCGATTATGAACCCAGATGACGGCAAAATTTATATTGGTAAATACAATGGAAATACAATAATTTGTATGCAAAATTTACTATATGAATCTTTAGATAAATCATCT
>CAZMEH010000027.1:0-5843 GCA_964564885.1 uncultured Saprospiraceae bacterium
GTTTTTTATATAGAAAATAAATAGGTGCTGACTTTTATCTTGGCACCTAAAACACAAAAGGTTCGGACGCTTTCAAAGCGTCCGAACCTTAATTATAACATTATGAATTAATCGCTAAGAAAATGCGCCAGTCATAATTTTATCATGACCAATCTCGAATGCCTTTTTGTAACCTGAAGCAGGTGACGCACTAGCTTTTCGAGAAACCACATCCAAACCATCTTTTCTACGAGTAGATAAGACAAATTGCCATGCACCCATGTTTTCAGGTTCTTCTTGAACCCAAACTTTTTTCGCTTTTGGATATTTTGCATTTTCCGCTTCATACTGCGTATGCGGGAAAGGGTATAGTTGTTCTATTCTACAAATTGCAATGTCCTTGATTTTATCTTTTCTTTGCTTCGCTAGCAAGTCGTAATAGACTTTCCCAGAACACCAAAGTACTTTACGCACCTTTTTAGCATTCTTAGCAATAGCCGCTGACGGGTCACCATAGACTTCTTGAAACCTTTGACCAACACCAAAATCCTCCAATGGAGAAACACATTCTGGAAAACGTAAAAGCTTCTTCGGAGACATCACAATCAAAGGCTTACGGAAAGGGCGTTCCAATTGACGACGCAATAAATGGAAGAAGTTCGCAGGTTTTGTAACATTTGCTACAGTCATATTGAACTCCGCACAAGATTGTAAATAACGTTCTAGTCTTGCACTTGAATGTTCTGGACCTTGACCTTCGTAACCGTGCGGCAACAACATTACTAAACCACTATTTCGTTGCCATTTACTTTCCGACGACGAAATAAACTGATCCATTACCACCTGTGCACCATTCGCAAAATCACCAAATTGAGCTTCCCAAAGTACCAACGCATTAGGCGTAGCCATGGAATAACCAAATTCAAAACCAAGTACCGCAAACTCAGAAAGTAACGAATTGAAAATTCTAAACTCTCCTTGTCCTTTTTCCATGTCATTTAGGCGGTTGTATTCTTCGCCTGTTTTCGCATCAAACAAGATAGCATGACGATGAGAAAAAGTACCTCTTTTCACATCTTGTCCGCTCATACGAACGTTTTTGCCTTCTAGCATAATCGAACCATACGCCATCAATTCCGCTAATTGCCAATCATAAGTATTGTTTGCAATTAGTTTATTAGTCGTTTTTAGCAAACGATTTACTTTAGATAAAGGCGTTAAATCTGCTGGAATTTCAATCAAATGGTCAACAATTCCTTGCAAGATAGAAGTGTCAACACCTGTTGCAGGCGAAATTTCAAAATCTTCTGCATCCGTTTTTTTCTTTAATGACTTCCACGCTTTTTCTGACTCTTGATAGTAATAAGGAAGTGGATTTTCTTTGACATTATCCAAACGATCTTGGAGTTGTTGCCAAAATTCCTTATCCATTTGTTGCGCCAATTCAGCTTGTAAATCACCTCTTGCTATCAATTGCTTGGAGTAAATCTCCTTTGGACTCGGATGTTCCTTGATGAACTTATACATTTCTGGCTGCGTAAACTTCGGATCATCACCTTCATTGTGTCCATGTTTACGATAACAAACCATATCTATATAAATATCCGTATTGAAACGCTGACGATAATGAACTGCTAAAATAGCTGCAATGACCACCGCTTCTGGATCATCGCCGTTGACGTGAATAACAGGTGCTTCAACGACACTTGCAACGCCTGTACAGTAAGTAGAAGAACGTCCATCATCGAAATCAGTCGTAAAACCAACTTGATTATTAATCACAAAGTGAATCGTTCCGCCTGTTGTGTACCCTTCTAAATTACTCATTTGAGCCAATTCATAGACTACACCTTGACCAGCTACAGCAGCATCACCATGTATTAATATAGGTAAAATCTTATCGTATTCACTTTTGTATAAAATATCCGCTTTTGCTCTTGTAAAACCTTGAACCACAGGATTCACGGCTTCTAAGTGCGATGGATTTGGCACTAACTTCAAGTGCATTTTATTTCCATCTAACGTGTCAACAAACGAAGAATAACCTAAGTGATATTTTACATCACCGTCACCCATCGTCAAATCTGGAACAGCTTGCGCTTCAAATTCATTGAAAATATGTTCGTAGGTTTTGCCCATGACATTCGCCAGAACGTTCAAACGTCCACGGTGCGCCATACCTATCACCACCTCTTGTACATCGCTAATAGGATAATTTTCTGTTCCTTTGCCAAATAGTTTGACTGCATTTGCTGCCGCATTAATGATTGCGTCAAGCGCAGGAATCGTTGATTCTCCACCTTCTAATGAAAAACGCTTTTGTCCAACATACTTAGTATGTAAGAATTTTTCAAAAAGAACAGCACCATTTAGTTTTTCTAGAATACGCTTTTTGCGCTTTAGTTTTAGTGCATTGTCATCATCTCTAAACGTTTCTAATTGCTCTCGCAACCAACGTCTTTTAGACTTTTCAGCAATATAAAAATATTCTAAACCGATGCTACCACAATAGATTTTGTGTAAGCGGTCGATGATTTCTTGCAGTGTTTTTGTTTCGGTGAAGTCGATTTCCTTAGCCGCTTCAAACTTTCGGTTTAAATCAGCTGTAGTTAATCCGAAGTCTTCCAAATCTAAATGCGGACGACGATCAAGACGATCTCGAATAGGATTGGTATCAGACAAAAGGTGACCTCTACGGCGGTAACCGTTGATTAGGCCAATGACTTTGAATTCGTCTGGGTCAAACCCTTCACCTGTTGAAGCCGAAGCAGCTAAAGCACCATTGCTCACGCTGAATTCACCTTCTCCAAATTCAAAACCTTGAAAAAATGCACGCCAACCATCTTCTACGTTCGTTGGGTCTGCTTTATATTGTGTGTACATTTCATCTATGTAAGATGAATGCGCTTTAAATACGTATGAATAATCGTTCATTTGCTATATCATTCTTCGTTCCTTGACAATTTACCAAAGAACCTTATTCTTTTTAAAATCGACTACGAATATAATGGCTTTAGAGTTAAAATGTTGATTATTAGTATGTTTTTTGTAGACTTCGTTGTAAAGTTTTGTAATTTGAAGAGGAAAACATAGAAATCAAATCCAAAATGAAATACAATCTCATAATCATAACAATTCTTCTAACTTTAAATAGCTGTCAACAACAGTCGGTAAAAGATGCAATAATCGAATTTAAAACATCACCATCTTGGCATGAAGATTTAACGGTTCAACTAAATACTAAAAGCCAAGAATTGACATTCATTAAGCCTAATACATGGATGTATCGAAAAACAGGAGAAAAACAAAAAGTATTCTACGAATTAGATTCTATCACTCAAGCAATCGCAAAAAAATATGGTCGTATTGATTTTAGAATAACTAAAAAACTATCTGATAATGACTTTCAAAAATTATATAATGCTTTCCAATATTTAATTAAAAACCACAAAGAAGACAAAGGACTTGGGTTAGATGGGATGACTTATTACATTACATCAACAACAGCAGATACTATTATTAAAGTAGATTATCACATGCCTGAACCTAATGAAAAGAAAGTCAAAACCATTTTCAATATCATTAAAAATACATTTGAAGAAAACATTGTTGTTCAATTAACTTTAGAAAACGTTGAACGATATACTCCTTCTTCAAAAGATTATAAAATTGTTAGTAGAAATCCTTTATATGTAAGAATGTTGGAAAACTTTAATCATAGGAATACAGAAAGAATTATTGATGAACTACCTGCATCAGATAGCATTTATGTTGACTTAATTAATTATGAAGGTCAGAATGATAGCATTTTAATTGATGCTTTTCATAAAAAATACCCAAAGGTCGAATGGATTGTTCCACCTAGAATATGGTGGATTGGTAAATTCTTACATGAATATAAAGGAGAAGTCCATTATCAAGACATTTTTCACTAAAACATTATAAATTCATTTAAAACATAGAAATTATGATAACTCTAATAACCATTTTTTACTCTTTTCTATTTTCAATAAATACACCTGTTCAACCAGATTGTGAGAACAAGTTGAAAGAATTGAACTATACTTATGAATACAATCAAGAACCTGCTGTTATGCACCATTCCGAAAAAATTGTTAGTAGATATAGTCGTTATAGGATTGACACGATTTCTCGTGAAATGGTCTTGAAAATAAACTCCATGTATAATTGCTTCAAATCTGCATTAGAAGCTGATACAAATAAAGTCTTACTCATTTCTTATTATCCATTATACCAGAAAAAGAATAAAGTACTAATTCCAGAAGGTATACATCAGATTCGCTATATAAAAACAGGTAGAATAGTTGACTATCATCATTTAAAAAACTATAAAATTTACTCTAATACATTTGAAAAAGAACCGAATCCGACAAGCAAATATAAGATTGAGTTACTTGACAAGAATAACTCAAAACTAATATCGAGCAGTACTAAATTTTGGGAAGAATGCAAAGATTGCCCGTTTTAATATAGATTGACATTGAACTTCTTTAAGAATTAAAAAATCAAACAAAATGAAAAACGTATTATCTATACTATTTACAATCAGTTTATTCGCTTGTACTTCTACAACGGAAACTTCAACTTCAAAAACTTCCGTAGACGACGTTTGGTATCAAGTTTATGAAAACGACGAGGAAGGAATGGGAACGCCGACAGGTTATATTAATCAAAACGGTGACACGGTTGTTCCTTTGGGAAAATATAAATTCCTTTTTACTGATACGGTTAAGCAAATGGCGATTGTTTACACGCAAGACAATAGATGTATTGGTATTAATAAAAATGAAGAAGAGCTTTTTGAAGTTTATTGGTTTGATAATGGTCCTGATTATGTTCAAGATGGATTGTTTAGAATTAAGAAAGGTGATAAAATAGGTTTTGCTAATGAAGCAGGAGAAATTATTGTTGAACCGAAGTACAAATGCACTTATCCGTTTGAAAATGGTCAAGCACAAGTGGCGTATGAGTGTGATTTGGTGAAAGAAGGAGAGCACACGATGATGAAAAATGCGAAGTGGCTAAATATTGATATAGAAGGCAATGAGATTGAAACGAAAGAGTAATATTTGAAATGTTGAATTAACAAAAAAACAAAAGCCTAGATAGATTTTAAAAAATCTGTTTAGGTTTTTGTTTGTCATATAAACTCTATGATTAATTATTTGCCAAACTGATAAAACACACCTGCTGACAATCCAAAATCAATATAATCATCAAGCAAAAACGCTCTTTCTACAAATCCATTCACTCGAATATTAATCTTTCCTAAATCAAAATCTCTGCCTAAGGCTAAGTGGAATTCTGGAACGACTTCCATATGTTCTATATCAATGTCAACTTTTTTTTGCTGAAAAAAAATAGGATCTTCTCCTCCTTGAAACTCCTCAGGTATATCGGTTATTCCTCCAGAAGCTGTTACAAGGCTAAAAATTTGTGCATTAAAACCACTTTTAATAAAAAACTGATTGTGTTTAAAAATGTAATGTAGAGAATAATTAAGATTATAATCTTTTATAGGTATAAAAGTCGGACACATTGAGAGAGTCATCCAAAGAGCTTTCGTTTGACTAACGCCTAACTCTGTAATGATTCCATGCTTTTCATTTATAAAATAATTGTAAGTTAAGCCTAGCTGCGGTGATTGAGTTTTTATCCAATCTAAATCATTGGCATTAGAAGAAAAATAAGAAATATTTAAACCAAGCGACTTAGAAGATTGTGCATTAACAAAAGAAGAAAAGCAAACGAGCAATACAAAAAAGATAAATTTTTTCATGATTAAATGTTTTGGTGATATAAATGTTTTAAATGATGAATTAAAGGTAACATAACCATTCCGA
>CAZMEH010000028.1:0-4420 GCA_964564885.1 uncultured Saprospiraceae bacterium
CCGTGGTCAAAAAGCAAGAATTAACGAACTCTGAAAGAGTTCTACACTAAATCAACAAACCATAAGTGTAGAACTCTTTCAGAGTTCAAAATATGTTCTATTCTTACCACGGGTTCACACCCGTGGCTACTCATATTCAACCCTTTCAGGGTTGTAGGAGCTAAATAATAATAATTGCACATCTATATGGTACGGTAGATTTTGGAAATCTCTTAGGTCTATAATGAAGTATATTTTATCATTTCACTTTCCTTAAGTTGACGACATTCGACTTAAAGTCGTCTGACAGCTCAATTTCTTTAATCCCGTCCAACCTGTTTAGTGCGGTGACTCTATTTGTTCAACTACTAAAAAAAAGAAACTGGACTAATATTCATCATCGTTTTTAAACCTGCGGATGCTTCCAAAACCCTTGGAATCGAATTAATTGTAATTGCGCCTGTAGCAATATCTCCATTTATGCCGCCTTGTATTCTGGAGTGGATATTTGGATTTCCTTCGATAATAATTTCATCATAGCTTTCAGACTCTCCAACGGCTGCTTGAAAAGTCAATTCTATTTTGAGTTCACCGTTGACATAAGCCTTTCCAATTTGTCTGACGCCCGTTGCATCGCCTTTAGGAATTGTCATAGCATTCGTTGTAATCGTTTCGTTCACAACAACTGGAGAAAGCGTATCTTCTGTTTTATCTAACTTCCAACCCATTCTATTGGCTATTATTTGCATACTTTCAGTTAAACCAACATGACGCAATGTACCCGTTTGTTTTTTTGTTTCAAATGCTTCGAGCGTTAAACCTGCACCGATTTTATTTTGAAATGGAACACGTCGAAATTGTGCATCTTGAAAACGATTGACACTAACTTTGGTCACATTTTGAGAAACAGCCGTTAATGTAACTGGTAAAGTGTCCATTAAAAAACCTGGGTTTACACCAGTTCCGAGTATTGCAACATTATGCTCTTTGGCAAGTTTATCCAACTCATTAGCTAGTTCGGGTGCTTCTTCCCAGGGAGAACTCAACTCTTCACAGGTTGAAACAACAGGCAAACCTAACTTTATAATATCAGACAATTGGCTTGTAATACGTTTCATATCTGATACTGTGGTTAAGACCGCAATATCAGGTTTAGTTCTTTGAATTTCGGCAGCTAAATCATGACTGATTAGAATTTTACTTTTATCGGTTCCACAAAGTTTACCTAAATCGGTATTCCTTAGACTTGGATTAATATCAATAGCAGCAACGGTTTCAATTCCATTTCTTTCCGCAATCATCTTGGCTATTTTGATACCTAGCGGTCCCATTCCAATTTGAATGATTTTTATTGTCTGCATTTTTCAAAAATTTAAGATTAAAATATTTTATTAGAATTATTTAAAATAAAGGAGAGAGAAAAGAGTAGAGAAGTAAACCTATTTTGTAATTAAAATGCTCTGCTCTCGCTTCTCTGCTCTCTGTTCTCTGTTCTAAATTTACTCTTTACTTAAATATTAATAACTCCATCATTTCTACGGCAGCCGTTTTGCCTTTGATTTTGATGTAGTCACGAGGTGTGCCATCTCCGATTTCGTAGGTAACTCCAACAGCACTAAATTGAGTGTGAAACCAACCTTTCGAAACAGGCGCACGAAGATTAGAAGGACGTTCATTAATATTTTCACCGATAGCTCCGTGAATTCCTTCCAACCAATAATCTTTGAAATGAGGAAGATGTGCTGGAATACCTTTATTGGTATAATACACGTCGTGATAAGTAGAATGAAAGTCTAAACCTAAAATAACATTCGATTTATTTTCGGCTGCTGTTCTAACAATATAATCAGCGATTTGGCGATTTTCTGGTTGGTTATAATATGCCCAATCACGGTTTAGGTCAATTCCGCCAGCATTATGTCGCCAATGTCCTAAGTCAACACCATCTGGATTCATCAATGGAAAAACCAATACCCTGTATTTTTTACGGAAGTCAGTTGGTAGTATACTTTCTTGAAGAATAGCATCTATGAACGCTTGCATTGCAAAATATCCAGTTACTTCTGGCGGATGCTGGCGACTCAGAATAACAATAATGTCTTTCTTCTCCATTTCACCATTATGAATATCTATCAACCAAAGGTCTTTGCCTAATTTGCTTTTTCCAATACTTGACAATTTAGCATCTTTACTAATTGCTTTTGCTTTACACCAGTTTCTGACATGTGTTGAATTCTGTATTTCTTGTCCAGCCACCCAAAGCGTATCAGCACTAATATCTAAAGTCAAAAAAGCATTGGTACTATCTTTTGAAAATCGAAATTTAGATTTATCTAACACTTTCCAATCGAGACCGTTTTTACTAATTTTAGGCTCGTAGCGATGTTTCGAATGAGTATAATTCAACTCTAATTCTATCGTCTTAGAACTGTTTGACCAAAGTTGAAATGCATAGTATGGACTTTTGTTAATAGGTATGTTTTCAGGAGAAATTGTTGCTTGAAACAATTCGCCTTTGATGTGTTTGAAATCGTTCAGTCGTGCGCCGTCAAACAAGTTGCTTGCATAAACATCCTGTTTTGGGAGGTCATAAACCTTCTTCACTTGGTATTCTATTTCTTTTGTTTTGGTATCAACAGGATTTGGAAAATCATACGGTTGCGCTTGATAGACCTTACAACTCGCAATAACAATAATGATTAATCCAAATAAGAATATTTGACTTCTCATGTTCTCTATTTTTTTGATTTTTTGAAAAGGCTTTACTTTGAATAAGTTACTTACCTTAATTCATCAATAGAGAATTATGAAATGGTTTTATACTCTTTTAATCGTTTTTTTAAATGGCTTTTTATTCAAACATCCAAATATTTACATCCAACAGATGTCCGCCTTGTCGCTGAATGGCTTCATTAAATTGTATCTGATTAGACGTTCGTTCACTGATAGGATATAAATATCGTCTTGGAATAATTAAACTTGGATTAAAACTAGAGTTGGCATTAACTGGAGGAGCAATATTTGGGTAACCTGTTCTACGATAATCTATCCACGATTCTATTGAATTTTGAGCAAAAAGAGCAATATGTTTCTGTTGAATTAACCATTCTAATTGTTCTTCAAATGTGTTTTGATTATTAAAATGAATATAGTTCTGAATGAAGTCTTCCTGTGTAGAAATCTTCATTCCTAATTGTTCAAAATGTGCTATGACCGCTTTTTTAAAAATAGTTTCAGCCAAATTAAGATTGTTCAAACGCAAATGTACCTCTGCTTCAATAAAGTATAACTCTGTCAATGATATAAGAGGAATTGGCGCATTAAAATTGCCCCAAAAAAGATGCGTACTATCTTTATGATAAATTATAGGAACGCCATCTTCAACTATTGCTAATCGGCTCAACCTTGGGTCATTTGTACTATCCAATAATTGATACAAATAATCACTCATTGCCAATTGGTCTGGACGTTCAAAGGAATATAATGGAAGTGGATTCGCTTCATTAATACTACTCCCAAATTCAAAAAGAGGTTGGTTTTCTAAAGCCTGAAATACTCCTAATTGAATTGTAGCTAGGACTTTAGTAGCCGTTTGTGGTTCTTTTTTAGATAAATGCAAATAATATCGTGCTTGCAATGCTCTTGCTGTAGCGGTCCATTTTTCAGTGTTTCCTTGAAAAATTAAATCGTCATTACTCGGAGGATTATTAGAAATCGGTTCTTGCAAATCTTCCATCGCTTCTTCTAAAAGAGATTGTATATTATTATAAATACTACTTTGTGAATCATATTTTGGTTGTAAATGGTCAACACCATCAAATGCTTCTTCATAAGGCACTTCGCCCCAAAATGAGGTGGCAATACCTAAATTAATCGCCATCAATACTTTTGCAATACCTCTATAATGCGGCTTATCTTCCTCGTTAGCTTTCTCAATTAACAAGTGACAATCCTTTAATGCGCCTACATAAAGACCTGTTTTCCAAAACTCATCAAGTGTTCTTTCATCAATCAAATATTGTGAATAACCTTCAGGTTGCGCATCAGTTCCTTCTAAATGTTGAACTACAATTCCTGTTACTCTTCCGCCGATAGATGTTATATTATGTGCTGTTTGTGCAATTGCCGCTGGTAATATTTCTTTTAAGTTGGCATCGGTTGGGCGAGTTGGGTCAATATTGGTATTTCCAAAATTGCAAGACATGAATAAAAAGAGGAAGTAAAACGGTAGACGGTAAACGGTGGACGGATGCTTTGCTTGACGGAAATTTATTTTTTGTTTCAAATTTATATTGCTTTAAAAGGTACTAAAAGGTGTGTAATCTCGCAGAGTGCGCAAAGGTTTCGCTAAGGAACGCAAAGGTTAAACTAACATATGCTTTGCGCTACTTAGCGAAAACTTTGCGCTCTTTGCGGGAAAAACTAAATCACCACTTTCAAT
>CAZMEH010000029.1:0-1951 GCA_964564885.1 uncultured Saprospiraceae bacterium
CCGAGCACTCGGGATGGCTACTAGAATGTCGTCAACTTAAGGAAAGTGAAATAATAAAATATACTTCATTATGGACCTAAGATATTTCTAAAATCTACCGTATACATATAGATGTGCAATGGTGATTTTTTAGCTCCTACAACCCTGAAAGGGTTGAATATGAGTAGCCATCCCGAGTGCTCGGGATGAATCCGTGGTAGATAGAAAACATTTTTTCGAACTCTGAAAGAGTTCTACAATTATAGTTTGTTGATTTAGTGTAGAACTCTTTCAGCGTTTATTAATTCTTACTTTTTGACCACAGGTTCATCCCGAGCACTCGGGATGGCTACTCATATTCAACCCTTTCAGGGTTGCAAAGGCAAAAAAATAACAATTGTTCATCTGTATGGGTATGATAGGTTTCCGAAACCTATAAAGTCTAACTTGTGGAAAGACTGAACTATTTGAAATCAAACCAGACAAGAAGTTCAGACACACCAATATTGTAAAGTTCAGTAATCGTCCTTTCAAAGATGTTCAAGAAATGAATAAAATGCTCGCTGCCACAGCATGTGGCAGCGAGCATTTCTGTTTAGTTACATTGCTGCGAGAGGAGAAACAAGCATTACAATTTTAAAAAACGGACGACTCTATGCTTATCGTTCTGGCTAATTTTCACAAAATAAACACCGCTACTTCCCTTAATTTCAAGCGGAATGAGTTGTTCGTTTGAATGATGAATAAGCATTTCAATCATTTGACCTTGTGCATCAAATATTTGAATAGAAACATCTTCAGTATCATTATTTCCTAAATCAAGTGTTGCAATATCCTTTGAAGGATTTGGGTAAATAGAAATATTATCTAGCTCTTTTGTAATCTGAGATTGAGTAGAAACGGTAATATCGCCCCAAATCGCAACAACCATATTAAATCCAATCGTATCATAACCCGCCAAATCACTGTAATCAAACGGAAAATAATCATTTAAACCAAAATAAGCCTCCGTCAATTCCGCAAAAAACTCATTTTCATTGTTCAAACCATAAGTTGCAGCAACATTAAAATAATTTCCACCGCCGCTATGATAAGAAACATTAGTATATAAATTTTGTGAAACGGCATTATTATAAGCGTTCGTAATAATGGCATTATTAAAATTTAAAATACGGTGATGATAAGCATGCGCTAACTCATGCAGTACCACATAAGGTTGGTTTTGATTTGTCCAGTTAACGAAATTAGTAACGTTAGATATTTCAACACACCTCGCTTTCTCCGCAATATAACCATTGGATATCAGCCATGCTTCACTCGGATGGTATTGAGCTGCGCCAGTTGTTGTGTTCCAATCCATGAAAATAGGAACAGCTTGAAGCGCCTCTTTTTTAGTTTGACTAATGTTTAATTGTGAAATTTCTATCAACTTGGTGTTTAATAGATTGATAGCATTATTGGTCATAGAAGAATCAGTAGTCAAGGCATTGTCTTCAACTAAGACATCAAAACCACTTAATGCATAATTTGTATAACCTTGTACAACGAGTTGTGCTTGACTAGGAAGTGTCAAAAACACAAGAAATAGCCATAAAAAATATTTTCTTGCTTTCATATTTTGTATTTTATTTATGATGATTTTAAATAATTTCTCATACGACTGTACAAAATGAAAAAATTGAACCTGTCTGCCGACAAAGGCAGGCACAGAGACACAAAGATTAGCTCTGTGAACTCTGTGTCTCCGTGTTCCAAGAAAAATAAAAGATGAAAAAACTCGGAAATTACGTATTAGGTAATTGGATAGAAGGCGATGGCGACGGCAAGGCCTTATATAATTCGGTAACGGGCGATGCTATTGCTGCGGCTACTACGAAAGGTTTAGACTTTGGCGAAATATTAAAATATGGTCGCAAAGTTGGTGGCAAGCCATTACGCAAAATGACTTTTCAAGAGCGTGGAAACATGCTCA
>CAZMEH010000030.1:0-4468 GCA_964564885.1 uncultured Saprospiraceae bacterium
ATTTATCTGGACAAATATTGGATATTCAAACTAACCTAACTTTTAATAATTTGACAGATACCACTTACCAAGCTCATGCGGTAAGTTATGAAACGTCAAGTGGCGTAACGGGTTTAACGGTTGGTCAAAACATCCAAAATGTAAGTAGTTCTGGCTGTTTGGATATTTCAGATTCTTATAATTTTAAAGTTTGTCCGTTGGGTTGTAATTATACTGATGTGACATCGGTTACGCTAACTCAAACAGGAGGTAGCAATGCGTCAGGAGAAACAACTCGCTACGTTTTAACAAATTTATCTGGACAAATATTGGATATTCAAACTAACCTAACTTTTAATAATTTGACAGATACGACTTATCAAGCTCATGCGGTAAGTTATGAAACGGCAAATGGTACAACAGGTTTAACGGTTGGTCAAAACATACAAAATGTAAGCAGTTCGGGTTGTTTTGATATTTCAAATTCTTATAATTTTAGAGTTTGTCCATTGGGTTGTAATTATACCGATGTGACAACGGTTACGCTAACTCAAACAGGTAGTAGTAATGCAGTAGGAGAAACAACTCGTTATATTTTGACAAATTTATCTGGACAAATATTGGATATTCAAACGACTCCAACTTTTAATAACTTGACAGATACCACTTATCAAGCTCGTGCGATTAGTTATGAAACGGCAAGTGGCGTAACAGGTTTGACGGTTGGGCAAAACATTCAAAATGTAAGCAGTTCAGGTTGTTTTAATATTTCAAATTCTTATAATTTTGGAATTTGTAATACATCAAACCCTGAAATATGTAATGATGGAATAGACAATGATGGTGACGGATTGATAGATTGCGATGACCCAGATTGTTACTTAGTAGTAAACACAGGTGGAACAGATTCTGATGGCGATGGCTATGATGATAATTGTGATTTGGATGATGATAATGATGGAATTTTGGATATTGTAGAATGTACAACTCCAACAAATAGCGGATTAACTGGCCCGTTGACTACCTTTACAGGGCATGTCACTACAACCGATGCAAACAGCAACGCCGTACCTCATACTTTAGATTCGATTACTTATAATGGTATAACTTATACGGGTTTTATAGTTCCAGATTCTTATACGCCAGGTTTTTCATTGACTGATGACACAGGTGTTCGTTTTGTAAAAGAAGGTGCTTTTCTGTTTAGTATTGGTTCTAATCCAAATTACAACACAGATATATTACCAGCTTTCCAAAGTCGAAATTTGAATGCTTACCAAGATTTAGGTTTGAATGATTTCTCAGATGGCGATTATTTTGATTTAAAATATAATACACCAGTTGTATCAACAGCAGGTGGTTTTATAGCAGTCACCGAACGAGGCGGAGATAATCCGCAAGTCATTCAAGCATTGGATGTAAATGGAAGTATCATTGGAACAACCGTTAATGTTTCGATTTCGGATTATGTTGACTTAGGTGTTTTAGTTGATCCATCGGGCGGTCAAACTGCGAAGCTAGCGCTTTATCCAATAGATGATTTAGCACCAGTAGGAACGGAAATTCATGGAATTAGGATATCATTTGGGACAAGTTCGGGCGCATCCAGCGATGGTCCGGATGCTAAGGCTTTTCTTTTTGGAAACTTGGCTTTATTAACTTGTGATTATGATGGCGATGGAATACCTAATAATTTAGATCTTGATTCTGATAATGATGGTTGTTCAGATGCGCTTGAAGGCGCGGCTAATATTGCTAGTGCAAATATAATATTGGATAGGGTAGGAGGTAGTATTGATGCGAATGGTGTTCCAGATTTAGCAAACGGTGGTCAAGGACTTGGCGCTTCACAAAATGAAAATACAACTTCAGGCTGTAATGAAGTCTGTAATGACGGAGTAGACAATGATGGCGATGGTCTAATAGATTGTGCGGATATTGATTGTAAATTAGTTATTGTAAGTGTAAGTGAAACTCAAGCTACTTGCTTAAGCAAAACAAGTGGACAAATCATAATAATGGCTTCGGGTTTTGGTACATTATCTTATAGTATTACCAATGAAGCAGTTTGGCAAAGCAGTAACACATTTACAAACCTTGGCGTTGGTCAATACACGATTCGAATAAAAAATGATACAGGTTGTACAGCCGAATATACAAGTAATCCAATTGTATTAGATATGAATACTTGTATCGAAATCTGTGATGACGGAATAGACAATGATGGCGATGGTTTGATAGATTGTGATGATCCAGATTGCCCAAGTGTAGGTACTACTAATATTAACGGTAATTAATCAGAATGATTAAGGTTAAAAAAAAAGAGTAAGTAGTCGGACACATTTAATCGTCTAATGGGTCATGATTCATTGGACAAAATTTAAGTATAGATTAAATATGTTCGACTACTTGTATAAGCAGAAATAAATGATTTCTGTCTAAATTAAAATACTCAACTAGTCGATTGTTAATGACTAGTTAGGTGAAATATTTTGTGGTAATGTGGTTATAGATATTTATATAAATGTAAATAGAATATGATATTTATAGCCCTCAATGGAAGTGAGAGACTAGAGAGCTGTTTTTTATTATTAGTAAATAAGAATGTATTTGTTGTTT
Source organism: uncultured Saprospiraceae bacterium (assembly GCA_964564885.1). Taxonomy (GTDB): domain Bacteria; phylum Bacteroidota; class Bacteroidia; order Chitinophagales; family Saprospiraceae; genus CAKZLL01. The sequence goes on from CAZMEH010000030.1 coordinate 2,599, forward strand.
AATTATGAATAATTACCTGAAAAATATTTAGCCGATACTAGTATAGTATTATAGATATTTATAAAAGTATAAATAGACTATAAGTTATTCTTTGTACGTCCCTAAGTATCAAATTTAATTTATTAGAAAAGACATTAGCGGCTTCTTCCCAAAATGTATTTCATGTTTTGATGCAAAGTAATGTGAGGTATCAAAACCGATTGCGTAAGTGATTTCTAATAGATTATTGACTTCACTATATTTTAGTAAGAGCCTTGATTTATAGCGTTTAAATCCTCTGATGTATTTAACAGGAGATAAGCCTTCGATAGTTTTACTCTTTTGCGTAACGGTCGTTTGCTTATCGTTAATACCCTTATTTATTGAGACAAATATTTACTATGGTTAAAGTTTTCTTTATCCAAGTTTAGATTTTATCAACCTTAGAATTTTTAGTTCTATAGCATGAAATTTAGGGTCTGTAATATGTAAAAATTTGTCAAAGAATGACTTAACTGACTCTCGAAAAATTGTTTTTCGAGATAAGCAATTTTCAATAAAAACGGGAGCTAGTTTTTAAACAAGTTCTATATGAAAAAAGAGATGTAGGCAATAATATAGTGATAGCAGAACTAAAAAATATTAAACATGACAACATCAATAGCCAATGTTAATATCGATAAATTAATAATCAGATTAGCATGGAATTTTATAGATAAAGAGACTGATGAAAACAAACTCTTAAAAGACATTAAAGAACTACTAAACGCTTTGAAAGACGAAGTAAAATATATTAATTGCGAAGAAATTTCAAATACATTTAATGAAATTACTCAACGGGTTTATCCGAATCATAAGCCAGGGGATAAGTTAGTGTACCTTTTATACTATGATATTTTTGCAACCTTATTTGAATTATACATTAAAATTATTGATGTTAAAGATAGTATTTGATAAGAAAGGCTAAGGAACTATTGATCTGACAATTTTACAGACAAACTATAAATAATATAAGTAACACCTGTACTGGCGTATTAATACAGTTGGAAGAATCTGTAAGCTAATTATGCTTATTGATGGACATCAACTGGCGGGTTTAATTATCCTATTGGAACACCATCTAATATCACTGCAGCCATATTTAATTTTACCTAATACGCCGTCAGGTGTTATTTATACATTGGTAGTTACAGGAATTACCTTTGGTTGTGTTGCTAGATAATTTTTTAGGCTCAGCTATTCTAGCTTAACAGTTGCTAAAGGGAACTGCGGTTTTTATTCGAAAGACTACACTATATTACTAATAGCTATAACTCTAAGCATAGTAGCATAAATAAGCAATTTTTTCACCTAAATGATAATACTCAAGGAGTCAATTGCTAATGACTAATTAGGTGAAAGACTTGTAGTAATGTTAACAGCTCTCAATGGAAGTGAGAGGCCAGAGGGCTGTTTTATTTTAGTTAATAAGAATGCACGGTTGTTATAATTGCGAATAATTATCTAAAGAAATATTTAGTCGATAATAATAATGATTAAGGTTTTGAAAAATAAAAAACATAGGAGCAGAAATAAGTAACTTTATCTAAATGATCATGCACAAATAGTCAATTATTAATAACTAATTGTGTGAAAGATTTGTGGTAACGTTAATAGCCCTCAATGGAAGTGAGAGGCCAGAGGGCTGTTTTTATTTTAGTTAATAACGGATGTTACGCAGCATTATTGAAAATGATAGATACTTTAATATTATTCACCTTTGAATGGAAAATATTAAATAGTATAACGTAATCAGTATCTGAAATTTGTCAAAAGTAGCCGTAACCATTCTTTTTTGCTGTTTTTCGGTCTTACCGAAAATCGCCTAACTACGCTTCGTAGTTCAGCGAAT
>CAZMEH010000031.1:0-1593 GCA_964564885.1 uncultured Saprospiraceae bacterium
ACCCGCAGAGAACGCAAAGGTTTCGCAAAGAACGATAAGCTATTTACTACTTTCCTTTGCGTGACTTTGCGTGACTTTGCGAAATAAAACAATAAACAAATGAAACAATTACTTCAAAATTTTGCTATAATATTATTCTTATGTGCTAGTTTTTTAATGCAAGCACAAGATTATGAACTGATTAAAACATTTAATGGACATCAATCTGAGGTGACATATATTACTTTTCGAAGTGAAGATAATTTGTTGGTAAGCGGTGATGAAAGTGGTCAAATCATTTTTTGGAATGCTACAACTGGTAATATTGTCAAGAAATTGAATATTCATACAAACAAGGTAACGCACTTGGAATTTAGTCATCAAGGTCGATTATTGGCAAGTGCAAGCCATGACGGAACGGTTAAAGTCTATGATTTGAAACGTCAAAAAATCGTGCAAATATTTGAAAACACGAGTACTTCGGCTTATTCAGATGTCAAAGGAAATGAACCCACTTTTTGCGCTTTTTCGCCTGATGATAAGTTTTTGTACTTCGGTGGCTACAATCTTCAAATCCTAAAAGGCAATATCCGACGTGGAAAAACAGAAGGTGTTTATCAAAATGAAGAATACGGAATTACTTGTGGAATGATTGCTCCGAATAATAAAAAACTGGTATTCGCAGCAGGCGGAAGCATTTTTTTTATGGATTTGAAAACCAATAAAATTACTAAAGAGCTTCACAAATCCGATGAATACGAAGATTATATTTGCGAAATGGCGTTTATGCCTCGCACTTCTCGCCTAGCGGCTTGGTCAGTTGATGGACATTTGCATTTTTGGGATTGGCGCAGCGAAAGTTTGAATTATTCACTGACGGCTACCAATCAAGAAGGCACTAGTGATATGGCTTTTTCGAGTGATGGAAAAATGCTCGTGACTGGAAATTTTGGCGGAAAGACTAAACTTTGGAATACAACGAATAATGAAATCTTACAATTGCTGGGCGAACACACTTCGGAAGTCGTTACTTTCTCCTTTTCAAAGGATTCAAAATACATCGTTACAGGAAGTCAAGATAATACGGTTCGCCTTTGGTCAAAACCAGAAGAGGATAAAAAGCAACACAAGAAAATTCCTAAAAAAATAAAAGAACGGGAAGTTGACGTACAACGCACAGTAAAAATCAGTGGCGGTTACGTCGAAATTCACCTTTGGGATAATTTCCAAATCGACGGCGATACGGTTTCTGTTAATGTGAATGGTAATTGGCTATTGCGTGAAATCAAGCTAGAAGGCGAACCTCGAATTCTTAAAGTTGAGTTCACCGCTAAGGATAATTATATCATTGTTCATGCGCATAATTTGGGTTCTATTCCTCCGAATACGATTGCGATTTCTATCTTTCAAGGCGAAGAAGAGCAGTTTTTTACATTAAAATCTAATATGAATACGAGTGCTGCGATACATATTAAAAGAGAGTAAAGTGAAATTGTTTCGCTCCTGCGTCACTAATTGTTTTATTGTTTAGGCAAAACACCATCTCATTTCTGTTCAAGGTTTAGCAAAACAATTATAACAATTTAGCAATCAGCGACGCAGGAGCGAAACAAT